>SVQF01000042.1 GCA_015065445.1 Oscillospiraceae bacterium
AACATCGAGTTTGCAAGGCTTTTAGCGTTTTTCGTTTTTTGCGAACAAGCGGTACCATCGTACAGCAAAGTTCGCAAAAAAAACGAAATTCTGCACCTTTCTCAAAAGTCTGACAGCGTGTAGACCTTGTTAATTTGGTTTGTCTACACGCTGAAGGGACTACACAGTAGTCCCTTAATTTTATACATTTTCTGTTTTTGCTCTGCGTTTTGCAAGTTCGGTTTCAACCTTCTTACGTTCCTCGGGTGTGTATCTGATAAACAGAAGCGGTATGATAAACAACACGCTCGCAATTGCAGGCGTAAGCATTACAAGCGGCCATATCCATTTGTCAAAAGCAGCGGTCTGTGTGCCAACATATACAACGCCCTCAGCGTCGATTGCATTATATTTAAGCAGATGAAGAGCAAGTGTTGCAAGACCCATTGTTATGCCGCTCGATATTTTGGTAAACGAGGTCTGAATTGAGAATGTAATTCCCTCTGTTCGCTTGCCGGTTTTGTACTCCATATAGTCAATACTATCACAAAAAATAGAAGTCTGTGCGATTGACGTTGCGCCGTTCGGAATACAACCAATGCCGACAATTGCCATTCCAATCCAGAGGTTTTTACCATCAAAGCCGATAAAATATGCAATAGTTCTTGTAATTATATTACAAACCTGCATAAATATAAGAACGTTAACGTAGTTCTTAAACCATTTTTTCATCTTATCGGCAAGCATCATTCCTATAAAGCCCGGAGCTCCTGTAATAATCGCATAAATTGTGGTAAGTCCGAGAGCACCGATTGGAGAATTTTTACCAAGGAAATCTGCCGGTATTTCGTACTTGAAAAAGTATGTTACAAGATTTGCACCAAAGCCAAGAGCACCGCAAAGATTTGCTGCAGTTACAAGCAGCATCATTTTGTTTTTAAACAGCAGTTTAAAGCTTTCTGCAATGCTTTCCTGTTGCTCGTTGACATTAACTCTTATACGCTCCTGTGCCGCATAACACCTGATGCTGAGCATTGAACCGCCAAGTCCGAAAATGATAGCAAACACAAGCGTTCCGAGTTTCCACGACATACCCGTTTTGTTAACGGTCATCTCGAGAACCATTGGTATTCCCATACTGAACACGGAATATACAATAGAACCGACGGTCCTTGCCCACTGTACAAAACGGTCACGTTCTTCTGTATTTGGTGATACGGAAGCGGTTATGCCCCACACGGCAACATCCTGAAAAGTGTAGCACAAATCCCAGCAGATATACATTATTACAAAATAGGCAATTCGCAGCCAAAGTAACTTATCGCTGTTAGAAAAGACTACAAACATCAGTACGGTAAAAACGCCGACAGGAAGCGGAGTGTACTTTAAAAACGGTCTGAGTTTCTCGCCGCTTTTGAAAGTGTGCTTATCTACAAGAGACCCAACAATCGGGTCGTTGATGCCGTCCCACACTTTCATTACAATAAGCATCACCGATACGGTTATTGGCGGAAAAGTTGCAATATCAGTAAGAAAATAAGTAAAAAACGAGCCGCCAATAAGCGAATACAGTACATTTTCACCCGAAAGACCGAGCAGATAGTTCCTTCTTTCTTTTTTAGATATGTATTCCATATATCCCCTCAATAAGAATTATGTTAATCTATTTTGACTTAGTTTCACAGTAAAGACAACGGTATGTTCCCTTGCCGTCTGTAAGTTTGAATATGTGGTCAATATTTTCGTTATTACAAATGCAACGAGGATTAGGACATTTAATTACATTTGTTAGCGTGTTGGGAAGGGATAGTTTTTTCTTTTCGACTCTCACGCTATCCTTAATCACATTAACTGTGGCGTCGGGTGCTATAAAAGCAATAACGTCAAGGTCAAGGTCAATTAGTTCGTTAATTTTAATTATGTCCTTTGAGGCGTTCTTCTTAGACTTCGCATTGGTAATAATGGCAACCTGACACGAAAGTTTGGAAAGTTTGAGAATTTCGTAAACCTGCATCGCTTTGCCTGCCGGAATATGGTCGATAACATAACCGTTTTCAATAGCGTCTATATTCACAGTAGTTCACCCCATTTCAGAAGCGTAATAATAAGAGACATTCTTATATATTTACCGTTGAGTGCCTGAACAAAATACTTTGCTCTCGGGTCGTCATCAACCGCCGTAGATATCTCGTTAACACGTGGAAGCGGATGCATTATTGTAAGCGACTCTTTAGCATTGGCGAGTTTATCAGTATCGAGAATAAATGCGTCTTTATGCTTGAGATATTCCTCTTCGGAGAAAAAGCGTTCACGCTGTATACGTGTCATATACAGAATATCAAGGTCAGGCATAACAGCCTCCATTTTTTCCACCTCAACATATTCTGCACCGCTCGGGTCAAGCACATCAGTCTTTATGTATTCGGGAACTGTAAGTTCCTTTGGTGAAATCAGAACAAACCTGACGTTATTGTATCTGCTCATCGCTTTAATCAGCGAATGAACCGTTCTGCCGAATTTAAGGTCGCCGCACAGTCCGACAGTAAGATTATCAAATGTTCCCTTCTCTCTGTAAATTGTAAGAAGGTCGGTAAGGGTCTGAGTCGGATGTGCATGACCGCCGTCGCCTGCGTTGATAATAGGAACAAGTGCTTTTGTTGACGCAACCCTCGGAGCTCCTTCGAGCGGATGACGCATTGCAATAATGTCGGCATAGCATGACACCATGCGGACAGTATCCTCCACGCTTTCGCCCTTGCTTGCCGAAGATGAAGCTGCCTCTGAAAAACCGAGAACATTACCGCCAAGCTCCATCATTGCCGCCTCAAACGAAAGTCTTGTTCTTGTACTCGGTTCAAAAAACAACGTAGCGAGTTTTTTGCCAGAGCAGATATGAGCATACTTATCGGGACTATTGATAATATCCATCGCAAGTTCAATCATATCGTCAATTTCGCTGAGCGTGAGGTCCGTTGTATCTAACAGATGTCGCATAGATACTCCCCTTTCTTAATCCTTTGCACCGTTAACGGCAAGATAATTCTTAATTCTTTCTACATTTTCACGGTTCGACTCGTCTTCCTCAAGATACTCAATAATATCATATACATCGACTACCGAATACACGGGGAAGCCGTACTCTTCGCCGACTTCTGCCATTGCTGATTTATCGGTTTTTCCCTTCTCCTTTCGGTCAACCATAACAAATACTGCAGAAACCTTGCTATTTAGCGAAGACAAAATCTGCATACTTTCACGGATTGCAGTACCTGCGGTAATAACATCCTCAACAATAACTATTTCCTCATCTTGGTTAGGCGTATAGCCGACGAACACACCGCCTTCACCGTGGTCTTTTTCCTCTTTTCTGTTAAAAAAGAACGGAACGTCAAGACCGTTTTTTGCAAGTGCAACCGCAACCGAAACAGCAATTGGAATACCTTTATAGGCAGGACCGTAAAGAACGGTCTTTTTGTTTCCCACCTTTTCAAAATAAGCTTTTGCATAAAACTCTCCGAGTTTCTGTATCTGCTTTCCTGTTTTAATGTCGCCTGCATTTATAAAATAAGGTATTTTTCTGCCGCTCTTAGCAGTGAAATCGCCGAATTTAAGAACGCCCGCACCTTCCAAAAACTGAATAAACTCTCTTTTATAAGCTTCCATATGAATCTCCTAATCAACAAATTCGTTAATACATCTTCTGTATGCTGCAACCGGGTCAGCCGCCTGAGTTATCGGTCTGCCGACAACAATGTAATCAGATCCGATTTCTTTTGCCTTTTCAGGCGTAGTGATGCGAACCTGGTCGCCAACTTCACCGTCTGCAAAACGTACGCCCGGGGTAACAGTTATAAATTCTTTTCCGCAAGCGTTCTTAACCATACCTGCTTCAAGCGGCGAACATACTACGCCGTCAAGTCCTGCGTGTTTTGTGTTTTGAGCGTACTTGACAATTGTGTCGTTAATTGATGCATTGATGAGTAGTTCGCTTTGCATACGCTCTTCGCTTGTAGAAGTAAGCTGAGTAACAGCAATAAGAAGCGGTCTTGTGCCGTCTTCACGGGTAAGCCCTTCAAGAGCCGCTTTCATCATATCGACTGTACCTGCAGCGTGCAGGTTGGTCATATCCACATCGAGCTTTGAAAGCACCGCCATACTCTTTTTAACAGTATTTGGAATGTCGTGAAGTTTAAGGTCAAGAAAAATCTTATGTCCCCGTTTTTTTATTTCACGTACAATTGAAGGACCTTCTGCATAAAACAGTTCCATTCCGATTTTTACAAAAGGTTTTTCGTCTGTAAATTTATCGAGAAAGTCAAATGTCTTTTCCGCACTTTCAAAATCACAGGCAATAATTACATCTTTTCCCATCAGTCAACAACTCCTATTATATCAGAAATTTTAGTTATTCCAAGTTTTTCACATTCTTTTGGCAGTGCTTCAATAATGTCTTTGCAGGCATAAGGGTTAATCAGATTTGCCGCACCAACCTGCACTGCGGTTGCACCAGCCATCATCATTTCTATAACATCCTTTGCACAGGAAACACCGCCGCAACCCATAACAGGAATGTCGCAAGCCTTTGCGACCTGATAAACCATCCGAACTGCTACGGGAAAAACAGCGTCACCGCTGAATCCGCCCATTTTATTTGCGATAACAGGCTGTCTGCGTTTTATATCAATCCGCATACCGAGAAGTGTATTGATAAGGCATATTCCGTCAGCTCCTGCATCTTCGCACGCCTTGGCAATTGCCACAATATCTGTTACATTCGGGCTGAGTTTAATAAACACAGGCTTAGTTGTTACCTTTTTAACTGCTCTTGTAACCTCAGCAGCAGCCTCGGGCTGTGTGCCAAAGCTCATACCGCCGCCGTGAACGTTAGGACAGGACACGTTTACTTCCAGAATACCGACCTGCTCTTCTTTATCTAGGAGTTCACAGGTATACGCATAATCATCGACTGAAAAACCGGACACATTAGCAATGACCTTTTTGCTGAAATACTCTTTCATCTCGAAAAGTTCATGTTCAATTACGTGGTGAACGCCCGGATTCTGCAATCCTACAGCGTTAATCATACCGTTTTTGCACTCCGCAATACGTGGTGTAGGATTGCCGAAACGGGCATCCTTGGTTGTTCCCTTAAACGAGAACGAGCCGAGAATATTAATATCGTAATAATCTTTAAACTCTTTGCCGAAGCCAAACGTTCCCGAAGCAGGAACAATCGGGTTATCCATTTGCATTCCTGCAAGATTAACGGACAAATCTACCATATTATTTCCTCCTTCACGAGTACGGGACCGTCTTTGCAGATTCGCTTGCTTCCATACTTTGTTTTACAGGAGCAGCCCATACATGCACCGAAACCGCAACCCATACGTTCTTCAAAACTGAACTGACCGCTTACCGTAGTTGCTGCATTAATCGCTTTAAACATCGGCATCGGTCCGCAGGTATAAAAATAGTCATAATCAAGTCCATTTATCGCATCGGTTACAAAACCTTTTACTCCGTATGAACCGTCAACTGTAGTTACAAAAGTGTCGCAGCCAAGTGATTTGAACTCATTTTCATAAAATACTTCATCCTTGCTGTTGAAACCAAGAATTACAATGGGCTTTTGTCCGTTTTTTAAGAGTGTTTTTGCAAGGTTGTACATTGGCGGCACACCAACTCCTCCGCCAAGAAGAAGCGGCTTTTCGGATTTGGTAATATCGTAACCGTTGCCAAGCCCTACCATACAGTCGAGCATTTCGCCTTCGGTAAGTGTGCTCATATATTCAGTGCCTTCACCTACTACTTTATAAATAATTGTAACAGTGCAACCGTCGTAGTCGCAGATTGAAATAGGTCTGCGAAGGAAAAAGCCGTCAAGTTTTATGTTTATAAACTGACCGGGGGCGGTGATTCTTGAGGTGTCACCCTCAAGAATCATCCTGAAAACGTCGTTAGTCAGTCTTTCATTAGTCAAAATCTTATACATAATTTGTCCTTATTCTGCGTCGATTGTTGAAACACCGAGTGTGATTTCTTCAAGAACGTCAAGAAGTACCTTAACAGTGTCAAGAGAAGTAAACATAGTAACGTTGTTATCCACTGCAGCACGTCTGATTGATGAGCCGTCAGAATGCGAGTCGCCGGCGTTAATATCAATGGTGTTGATAACATATGCAATATGACCCTGACGGAGAGCCATAAGAATTTCGTCACTTTCGTCCGCAGTAAGTTTATGGCGGAGACGAGTTCTTATGCCGTGTTCTTTGAGGTACTTGGCAGTTCCCTCTGTTGCCTCAATGTTAAAGCCGAGATCATAGAACCTTTTGATAAGCGGCAGTGCGGTCGGTTTGTCGTTATCCGCAATTGTTGCAAGCACTGTTCCGTAGTTTGCAACGTTCATACCGGAAGCCTGTATTGCTTTATATAAAGCACGGGTAAGGCTCTTGTCGTAACCGATAGCCTCGCCTGTTGACTTCATTTCGGGCGATAGATACGTGTCCATACCCTTTAGTTTGCTGAACGAGAACGCAGGAGCTTTAACATACCAGCGTTCTTTTTCTTTTGGATACACTTCAGTAATGCCCTGCTCGCTGAGTGAGTGACCGAGGATTACCTGTGTTGCAATATGTGCCATAGGTACAGAAGTTGCCTTTGACAAAAACGGAACGGTACGTGAAGAACGAGGATTTACCTCAATAACATAAACGTTGTCGTTTTCATCTGCAATAAACTGAATATTATAAAGTCCTACAATTCCTATTGCTTTGCCGAGCTTTACTGTATAATCGAGTATTCTGTCCTTAACAGCCTGCGACACCGAGAAGGTCGGATAAACCGAAATACTGTCGCCTGAGTGAACACCGGTTCTTTCTACGTGTTCCATAATACCCGGAACAAACACGTCAGTTCCGTCGCAGATAGCGTCAACTTCGAGTTCCTTGCCCATAATGTATTTATCAACAAGAACAGGTTGCTCTGTATTGATTTCAACGGCTGTCTGTAAATAATGGCGAAGAGACTCTTCGTTAGCGACTATTTGCATTGCCCTGCCGCCGAGCACAAAACTCGGACGAACAAGAACGGGATAGCCAATGTCGTTTGCAACTTTTACGCCCTCTTCAATATCTGTAACTGCAAGTCCTTTTGGTTGAGGAATACCAAGTTCTGTCATAACCTTTTCAAACGAGTCACGGTTTTCGGCTCTGTCGATTGCCTCAACGTCCGTACCTATAATCGGTACGCCGAGTGCGTCAAGCGGCGGTGCAAGGTTAATAGCGGTCTGACCGCCGAGAGATACAACAATACCGAGCGGATTTTCAAGTTCGATGATATTCATAACATCTTCGACTGTAAGCGGTTCAAAATACAGCTTGTCCGACGTTGTGTAGTCGGTAGAAACGGTTTCGGGGTTATTGTTAATAATAATAGCCTCATAGCCTGCATCACGGATTGACCAGATTGCGTGAACGGTTGAGTAGTCAAATTCTACGCCCTGACCGATACGAATAGGACCTGAGCCAAGAACAATAATTTTCTTTTTATCGCTTACTATTGACTCGTTTTCTTCCTCGTAAGTTGAATAGAAGTACGGAACGTAAGAGTCGAACTCGGAAGCACAGGTATCAATCATTTTGTACACGGGGAAAATGCCGTTTTCCTTGCGGATTCTGAACACGTCTGCCTCGGTCATATTCCACAGTGTGCCGATAAATTTATCCGAAACGCCCATCTTCTTGGCGTCTTTCAGAATATCCGTATTGCCGACATTTGCACAGATAACGCTTTCAAAATCAACAATGTTCTTGAACTTGTCAAGGAAGAACATATCGATTTTTGTAGCATTGTAAATCAGATTGAGGTCAACGCCGAGACGAATAAGCTGAGCAATGGCAAAAAGTCTGTCGTCAGTTCCGTTTTTGATGTAGCTTATCAGTTCATCTTCTGTGAACTCATCAAATTTCTTGTCGTAGAGATGGCAGACGCCCGTTTCGAGGGAACGGATGGCTTTGAGCAGCGATTCTTCCATCGTTCTGCCGATAGCCATAACTTCACCCGTCGCCTTCATCTGAGTATTTAGCGTATTGTTTGCATCTGCAAATTTGTCAAACGGAAAGCGTGCAATTTTAGAAACCACATAGTCGAGAGTCGGTTCAAATGAAGCAGGGGTGTTGGCAATCTGAATTTCATCAAGATGCATACCGACGGCAATCTTTGCACTAACACGGGCAATAGGATAACCGGATGCTTTGGACGCAAGTGCCGATGAACGTGAAACTCGTGGATTGACCTCGATAAGATAATAGTCAAACGAGTGCGGGTCGAGTGCAAACTGTACGTTACATCCGCCCTCAATCTCAAGTTCCCGAATAATTTTGAGTGCAGAATCACGCAGCATATGATACTCTTTGTTTGTGAGCGTCTGCGACGGAGCAACAACAACCGAGTCACCTGTGTGTACGCCGACGGGGTCGATATTTTCCATATTACATATGGTGATAGCCGTGTCATTGGCATCACGCATTACTTCATATTCAATTTCTTTGTAACCCTTAATGGACTTCTCAACAAGCACCTGATGAACAGGAGAGAGTGCAAGTGCGTTTTTGAGCATTATTCTGCACTCTTCTTCGTTGTCGGCAAAGCCGCCGCCTGTCCCGCCGAGGGTAAATGCAGGGCGAAGTACCACAGGATAACCTATTCTTCTTGCTGCCTCAAGTCCTTCTTCAAGGTCGTTTGTAATCTCGCTCGGTAAAACAGGTTCACCGAGTGACTCGCAAAGTTCTTTGAAAAGTTCTCTGTCCTCTGCCCGTTCTATCGCCTCAAAGGAAGTACCGAGGATTTCTACATCGCACTCTTGCAGTACGCCCTTGCGAGCAAGCTGCACTGCGAGGTTAAGACCCGTCTGACCTCCGAGTGAAGGGAGAATTGCGTCGGGTCTTTCGTGGCGGATAATACGTGCAACGTACTCAAGAGTAAGCGGCTCCATATAAACTTTATCCGCAATATCGGTATCCGTCATAATTGTTGCAGGGTTAGAGTTAATAAGTACAACCTCGTATCCCTCTTCACGAAGAGCGAGGCAAGCCTGCGTACCCGAATAGTCAAATTCGGCAGCCTGTCCGATTACAATAGGACCCGAGCCGATAACAAGTACCTTGTGAATATCGGTTCTTTTAGGCATTATACTCACTCTCCTTTCTCATTAAATCTATAAATTTATCAAAAAGATACGCACTGTCTTGAGGACCGGGTGCAGATTCGGGATGATACTGAACAGAAAAGATTTTGTTTTCTTTTGACTCAACGCCTTCTGCAGTATCGTCAAGCAGGTTTTTATGCGTAAGAGTAAGTTCAGTTCCCTCAAGTGATTTTACATCAACGGCGTATGAATGGTTCTGCGAAGTTATTTCAATTTTGCCGTTTTCAAGGTTCATTACGGGGTGGTTACCGCCACGGTGACCAAACTTCATTTTGAACGTTTTAGCACCGAGAGCAAGCGAAATCATCTGATGTCCGAGGCAAATGCCGAAAATAGGAAGTTTTCCTTTAAGCTGACGTACTACCTCAATTACGGTCTGCACGTCCTCCGGGTTACCGGGTCCGTTTGATAAAAACAGTCCGTCGGGTTTGAGTTTCATAATATCTTCCGCAGTAAAATCACACGGAACAACAGTAACGTTACAGCCTTTTTCGTTGAGTTTGCGAATAATGTTTAGCTTGATACCGCAATCGATTGCAACAACATCATACTTGTGGTTGGGCGTTCTTGAGTACCAACGCTTTTTGCACGATACCCGTGATACCATATCTGTGGGAATTACGTAGTCACGAACTTTTTTGACCGCCTCGTCATAGGGCAAATCAGCGTCACAAATCATCACCTTCTGGCTGCCTTCGTCACGGATAATTCTTGTAATCATTCGGGTATCAACGCCGCTTATACCGGGAATATCGTATTCGTCAAGCACTTCCGAAAGAGTTTTTGTATATCTGAAATTCGACGGTAAATCGTTATATTCACGAACAATAAGACCGCCCATTGTGGGAACTCGGGTTTCGTAATCCTCGTCGGTTACGCCGTAATTACCTATAAGAGGATAAGTCATACAAACCATCTGGTCAGTATATGACGGGTCGGAAATAATTTCCTGATAGCCAACCATTGATGTATTAAACACTATTTCGTTAACAGCTGTTTTGTCCGCACCAAAGCCCCAGCCGTAGAACTCTTTGCCGTTTTCAAGCACAATTTTTTTATTATAAGGCTTCATATATAATCTCTCCTCCCATAACCGTAAGTATGTTTTTGCCGCTTAATTGCCAACCCTCAAAAGGCGTAGCCCTGCCGAGTGACAGAAATTCGTCGGGGTTGACCGTCCATTCAGCATCAAGGTCAAGCAGTGCAAGGTCTGCAGTTTCACCGACTTTGATACGACCGCCGCCAAGTGCAAAAATCTCCCGTGGTTTTACAGACATCATATTAATTAGTTTTGCAAGCGTTATAACGCCTGTTTTAACAAGTTTTGTATACAGAACCGAAAATGCGGTTTCAAGTCCGACTATACCCATAGCAGAGCCCTTGAGCCCTTTTGACTTTTCCTTTGCAGAATGCGGTGCGTGGTCGGTTGCGATTACGTCAACAGTTCCGTCAAGTACGCCGTCAATAAGTGCCTGCCTGTCCTCGGCACTGCGAAGAGGTGGATTCATTTTAAACCTGCCGTCCTCCTGCAAATCCATATCGCAAAGCGTAAGATAGTGAGGTGCTGTTTCGCAAGTAACTTTGACGCCCCTCGCCTTTGCCTTTCGGATTACGTCAACGCTCTCTTTTGTGGATATGTGGCACACGTGATACTGACATCCCGTTTCTTCGGCAAGGCGGCAGTCACGTTCAATCTGAACCCACTCACTTTCGGAGCAAATACCCTTGTGTCCGTGAAGCTTTGCATATTCGCCGTCGTGAATATATCCGCCTTTAAGAAGTTCGTTAACTTCACAGTGTGCCGAAATTACTTTATCAAGTTTTGCACATTCGGTCATTGCCGCTTTCATATCCGACTCATTCTGCACGCCGCAACCGTCGTCGGAAAATCCGACCACAAGTTCTTTAAGACTTTTAAAATCAACAAGTTCGCCCTCGCCCTTTCTGCCTTTAGTGATTGAGGCAAAGGGATAAACGTTGATTTTTGCATCACGCTTAATAATGTCAAGCTGTGCGTTGATTCCTTCAATGCTGTCAGGTACGGGGTTTACGTTTGGCATTGTACAAACAGCAGTATATCCAGCCTTCGCAGCAGCTGCTGTGCCTGCATTAATAGTTTCCTTATAAGAAAAACCCGGCTCCCGAAGATGAACGTGAACATCTGCGAAAGCCGGAATTAAATACTTACCCTGTGCATCAATAACGTTATCGGCACCATTAGAAACAGAAACACCAATAGCGGCAATTTTGCCGTCGGTAATAAGCACATCGTTTTTTATAAAATCATCACCCGTAAAGACGAATGCATTTTTGATTAATAAAGCCATAGGTGCACATCCTTTCGGGATTTTATTATATTATAAAATTCCCTTTTAGTCAACAATAAATAATGTATAAATATATAAAATTACAAGGTGCAATGAGTATGCACCTTTTACAAATTAAAAGCCATATTCTTCAGTAAGGAGGTTGTATTCTTCGTCGGTGATTGCAAGAACAGAACCGTGGCGTGGGCTGAAGTCAAGTGTAAAGTCGCTATCCTTTACAGGAATAAAATTAAGCATATCGGTTGTCTGCTGCATAAAATACTTTCCGTCACTGTACATATCCATAATCATAACATATGTATCTGTGCCGTTTATTCTGTACATACAGTTGCCTTCAACGTTTCTGTCTGTACAAGCCACAAGGTTATTATCATATTCCCTGTATTCACCGCTCAGTTTGTCCGAAATAACACAGCAAATCGTCTTGTTACATTCGTCTTTGTAGTACATATAGTATTTGCCGCCACTTTCAACAATGTCGGCATCTATAGCGTCAAGCCCGTTTGACGGAGAAAACAGGGGTTTTGGCTCACTGTATGTTTTAAAGTCACGTGTATAGCAATACCAAATTGAAAGCGGTAACTCAGAACCGACATTGTAAGCAGAAAAATATACAAAGAATTCTCCCCTGCTGCTATCATAAATCGCTTCGGGAGCCCAGATTTTGTCCGCATTTCCGGTGCTTTCAAACATATGAAAGTCTGTGGCACACTCGTTATCCCAATGAACTAAATCATCACTGTGCCAGGATACCATTCCATGGTTCGACGCCCAGCCGAGCGACGACTTCATATCCGTTGCAACAATATAGAATCCGCCGCACTCGTCACGCAGAATAAACGGGTCACGCATACAAAGCGTACCTGTTTTCTGCTCAATAATCGGCTTGCCGCCGTTAAGCGGAGTAAAGTTGTAGCCGTCGTCACTTACGGCAAAGCAAACACGTTCCTGCTCAGGTTCGTTACCTGTAAAATAGCAGAACAGATATTTGCCGTATTCTGATTTTGCAGGAGTTGCGAAGTTGTTCATATTACTCCACCGTTACTACTTTTGCAAGATTACGAGGTTTATCAACGTCAAGTCCCTTGTCGGATGATACATAATAAGCAAGAAGCTGCATCGCAATAATTGACGGAATAGCCATAAAGTCATCGTCAAGACTCGGAAGTTCAAAAGAACATTCCACATCTTTTGACTTAAGACTGCTCTTAATAAAAGTAATAACCTCAGCCCCTCTTGACTGTACTTCACGTATATTAGATACTTGCTTGGACATAAGTGTATCCTGCGAGAGAAGTGCAATTACAGGCGTCTGATTGGTAATAAGAGCAATTGTGCCGTGCTTGAGTTCTCCCGAAGCAAACGCCTCTGAATGAATATACGAAATTTCTTTAAGCTTAAGCGACGCTTCAAGAAGCGTAGGATAATCAAGACCTCTGCCAATCATAAACGTATGCTCGGCAGTTAACATACCGTTTGAGAGATGGTGTATTTCGTCACGTCTGTCGAGAATTTCACTTACTGCCGAAGGAATTTTCTGAAGTTCGGTTACAAAGTTCTTTGTGCTGTAATCGTTAAGAAGTCCTCTTATATAAGCCATTTTTGCTGCAATAAGATAGAACACTGCAACTTGTGTAGTGTAAGCCTTTGTTGACGCAACCGCAATTTCGGGACCTGCATTAGTGTAAATAACGTTTTCGCTTTCACGTGCAATTGTTGAACCTTTTACATTTACAATCGAAAGCGAACGGGCTCCCTTTCGGCGTGCATACTTAAGTGCCTCAAGAGTATCAATGGTTTCGCCGCTCTGAGAAACACAGATAACAAGCGTTTTGTCATTGATAATCGGGTCATTATACATATACTCGCTGGCCATATTGACAGTTACAGGAACTTTACAGTACTTTTCAATTATGTGTTTACCTATAAGTCCTGCGTGCATTGCGGTACCGCAAGCGATAACTGTGATATTGTCGCAATCGGTAAAGATACTGTCGTCAACGTTGTCAGAAGTGAAGTCGGGCATACCGTCATTAACTCTGCCCGAAATAGTCTTTTCAATAACCTCAGGCTGTTCCATAATCTCTTTTTCCATATAAAACGGATAGCCCTTCTTACCGCTGTTTTTAATGTCCCAGTCGAGCTTGAGCATATCGGGTATTACAGTATTGCCGTCAAAATCTATAATGTTAATACCCTCGGGAGTAATCTCTGCAACAGAGAATTCGGGAAGAACAAAATAGTCCTCGCTGTACTCGCCGATAGCCATAATATCGGACGCAATATATACGCCGTCATCATTCCGGCAGCAAACAATCGGGCTGACGTTACGGACTGCGTAAAGTTTGTTTGGAATGTCGTCAAACATTATAGCAAGACCGAAAGTACCGCTGAGTTCCTTAACGGCTCTGATAATAGCAGATTTCGGGTCGCCCTCGTAGTAAGTGTCAATAAGAGCAGCAACAACTTCAGAGTCAGTCTGAGACTTTAGTTTTGAACCGACGCCGAGCTGATTTTTAATAGCAGCATAGTTTTCTACTATACCGTTGTGTACAAGCGTAACCCTGCCGAATTTATGCGGATGCGAGTTTGAGTCGCTAACTCCGCCGTGCGTAGCCCAGCGGGTATGTCCGATACCTGCAGTGCCTTTTACTGAACCGCATTTGGTTTCGAGTTTTTCAACTCTGCCTTCACACTTGGTTACAAGAGTTTCGTTAAAATCGGGGTGATAAACAGCAACTCCCGCACTGTCATAACCTCTGTATTCAAGGGT
Source organism: Oscillospiraceae bacterium (assembly GCA_015065445.1). GTDB lineage: Bacteria > Bacillota > Clostridia > Oscillospirales > Acutalibacteraceae > Eubacterium_R. The sequence continues at coordinate 14,285 of SVQF01000042.1, forward strand.
TTTAAGACCTTTAAGCAAGATGCCTCTTGCCTCACTATAACCTGTATAGCCGATAATTCCGCACATAGAATTAACCTCACTTTATAATTATCTAATTTATTATCCCATATATAGTGCATTTTGTCAATAATTATTTACTTTATAAATATATGTTGAAAAATTAAATTATATTTGGTAAAATACTTTATATTACACTGAAAAGGACAAAAGTATGGATATTCAAAAACAACTTCAGACAGAGTTTTCGCTTAAACCGTGGCAGGTTGAAAACACGCTTAAACTTATTGACGACGGTAATACAATACCGTTTATTGCCCGTTACCGTAAAGAAGCAACCGGTTCACTTGACGACCAGCTTTTGCGTGAACTGAGTGACAGACTTGCCTACCTTCGCAATTTGGAAGAACAAAAAGAAAAGGTAGTTGCATCTATCACAGAACAGGAATTAATGACCGAAGAAATAATGACCGCCATTGAAAACGCAAAGACGATGACGGAACTTGACGATATCTACCGTCCGTTCCGCCCTAAACGAAAAACAAGAGCATCGGTTGCCAAGGCAAAGGGGCTCGGCGGACTTGCTGACAAAATCTATGAACAAGACACAAGCAACGACCCCGAAGAACTTGCCGTTGATTATTTAACTGACGAGGTCGAAACAGTTGAAGATGCCCTGCAGGGTGCAAGGGATATTATAGCCGAAATGATTTCGGACAATGCGGACGACCGCAAGCTGCTCAGATATGCAGTTCGCAGTAACGGTATGATTAATGCAAAAGGATGCGAAGACGACCTCGGAGTTTACGAAATGTACAGCGATTACAGCGAACCTGTTAAGTCGGTTGCACAGCACAGGACTCTTGCTATTAACCGTGGAGAAAAAGAAGGCAAGCTGAAAGTATCAATTGATTTTGACAAAACAATTGCAACAGACCTACTTAAAAGCAGGCATATCAAAAATGTGAGCAAATGTTCTTCTCAGGTTGAAGTAGCAATAGAAGACGCATTTACAAGGCTCATCTTCCCTTCTGTTGAACGTGAAATAAGAAACGAAATCACTGACAAGGCTAACGAAAGTTCAATCAAAGTTTTTAGTGAGAACACTCGAAATCTTCTGATGCAACCGCCTGTGAAAGGACGTGTTACAATCGGACTGGACCCGGGTTACCGTACGGGTTGCAAAGTTGCTGTTGTTTCCGAAACGGGCAAGGTGCTCGACACCGGCGTTATATACCCAGCCCCGCCCCACAACAAGATTGATGACGCAAAAAAGATTATTAAGGATTTTGTTAATAAATATGATGTAAAAATGTTTGCAATAGGTAACGGTACCGCTTCTCACGAAACCGAGGTGTTTGCAGCAGACGTTATTAAAGAACTGAATTGCGGCATAACGTATATGGTTGTTAGCGAAGCAGGTGCATCTGTTTACAGTGCGTCAAAACTCGCTGCCGAGGAATTTCCTGAGTACGACGTAAGCCTCAGAAGTGCTGTTTCAATCGCAAGGCGACTTCAGGACCCGCTTGCTGAACTTGTTAAAATTGACCCTAAAGCAATAGGCGTAGGACAATATCAGCACGATATGCCGCAAAAAGAACTCGGTGCGGCACTTGACGGCGTAGTTGAAGACTGCGTTAACTCAGTCGGTGTTGACCTTAATACTGCATCCCCCCAGTTACTTCAGAGAGTGGCAGGAATTTCTTCTGCAGTAGCTAAGAACATTGTTAAGTTCAGAGAAGAAAACGGACACTTCACGTCTCGCAAAGAGCTCAACAAAGTATCAAAACTCGGACCTAAAGCGTTTGAACAATGTGCCGGATTTCTTCGTGTTGCCGAAAGTTCCAACGTTCTTGATAACACAGCGGTTCATCCCGAGAGCTACGGTGCAGCATCAGAACTTATTAAAATCTGCAACATAAGTGACGAGGATATAAGAAACGGAAATATTGCAACTCTAAAACTTAAAGTTAAAACCGAAGGCACCTCCGCTCTTGCTGCCGAACTTGGCATAGGTGAGCCAACGCTTGTTGATATTATTGACGAATTATCCAAGCCGGGTAGAGATCCCCGTGACGAACTTCCGCAGCCGATGCTGAGAAGTGACATTATGGGAATTGAAGACCTGAAAGCAGGAATGGAACTTAAAGGTACCGTGCGTAATGTAATTGATTTTGGTGCTTTTGTTGATATAGGCGTTCATCAGGACGGACTGGTTCACATAAGCCAGATTACCAACCGTTACATCAAGCACCCCTCAGACGTGCTTAAAGTCGGCGACATTGTCACTGTCTGGATAATAAACGTAGATGTTAAGAAAAAGCGAATATCACTTACAATGAAAAATCCTAACAAATAACTAAAAGCGAGGCTTTGCCTCGCTTTTAGTTATTTTTCAATTGACTTGCAGGTTACAAAATCTACGCCTGTATCAAACAGATTTTTGACGACTGTCTGACCGACTTCAATCGGAGTTTCAACAACAATATCGTCAAGGAGTCGCATAGCGTCAAACATCTTGCCCTTAGGTATAGTTCCGTTAGTTTTAACAGGGCATCTCGGCTCTGTCTTGCTGTTTGTTCTGACAGTTGATGTTACAACTCTCTGCGGATTTGTTACTTCGTTATATCCATAAGTCTTTCCACGAGGGCAAGCGTTACCTGTTACAGCAAAGCCGTTATCCTCGTCAACAGTAAGGTGACAACCTCTCGGACAGGTTATACAAATAAGTTCTGTCATTCCTCTACCTCCTCTGCCACAACAGTTATTTCGTCACCCATAATCGCATCAAGAAGAGCACGTGAAAGTTTAACACGTTCCATTTCTCCCGGTGCCATATGGGCTCTTTTGAGTTTTGCAACAGGTTTATCACCGTCTAGTACAGTAACAACGCTTGTACCGAATATCTTTCTCGGGCGGAAGAATATCTCTGCGTCCATAGCCTCACGGTGAATCTTAAGCGGAACAATAAATCCTACGCCGTCGCCCTCTTTAACAGAAATTGCGTTTTCACGGGAGCGTCTGCCGAGTTTGACATATTCTGCAGCTGCTCTTCCGGCTTTCTGACTTTCACCTGTAACATAGTCTACAAGGTCGTGGACGTGTACTACATTGCCGCTTGCAAATATTCCTTCACAGGAAGTTTCCATATTTTCCCACACGGCTACGCCGTTTGTTTTGGGGTCAACCTCAATTCCTGCAGTTCTTGTAAGTTCATTTTCTGGTATAAGACCAACAGAAAGAAGAACTGTGTCGCAGTCGAAGTCAATCTCCGTTCCCTTGATGGGCCTTCTGTCCGGACCGACTTTTGCAATCGTTACG
>SVQF01000043.1 GCA_015065445.1 Oscillospiraceae bacterium
GCAATCCTCACAGGCGGTCAGGTTATTACAAGCGACCTCGGCCTCGAACTTAAAGACACAACTATGGCAATGCTCGGTGAGGCACGTCAGGTAAAGGTTACAAAAGAAAATACAATTATCGTTGACGGTGCGGGCGACAGTGAGGCAATCAAATCACGTGTTTCACAGATTAAAACTGCAATAGAAACAACAACTTCAGACTTCGACAGAGAAAAACTTCAGGAAAGACTTGCCAAGATGGCAGGCGGCGTAGCAGTGGTTAAAGTAGGTGCTGCAACCGAGACTGAAATGAAGGAGAAAAAACTCCGTATCGAAGACGCTCTCGCAGCAACAAAAGCAGCCGTTGAAGAGGGTATTGTTGCAGGCGGCGGCGTTGCTCTTATTAACGCAATCCCGTCTGTTGAGGCACTTCTCGATACCGATGATCCGGACTACAAAACAGGTGTAAATATCGTGCTTAAAGCACTTGAAGAGCCTGTTCGTCAGATTGCAGCAAACGCAGGACTTGAAGGCTCTGTTATCGTTGATAAAATCAAAAACAGCGACGCAGGTTACGGTTATAACTTCGCCACAAACGAGTATGCTGATATGCTCGATGCTGGCATTGTTGACCCTGCAAAGGTAACACGTTCAGCACTTCAGAACGCAGCGTCTGTTGCAGCGATGGTGCTTACCACAGAATCGCTCGTTACAGACATCAAAGACCCTCAGGCAGACGCTGCACAGGCAGCAGCAATGGCAGCCGCAGCACAGGGCGGGGGAATGTACTAAAAAGTTACGCCAGTAACTTTTTAGTTCACAAGGCTCCAAATCTTTGATTTGGGAGAAACAGTCCGGTGGACTGTTTCGTAGCCGCATGAACAACTGAGTAAGATTACGCAGTATCACATCAAAAAGCAATTACAAGTTCACAAGGCTCCAAATCTTTGATTTGGGAGAAACTTAAAACTTTAATAGCGTATACACTTTCAGCAAAAACGCTGTTTGAACGTTTAGTTCGGACAGCGTTTTTACTATTTGTAATAACAAATAATACACGCAGTATTTAATTATTAAAAAATATAAAAATTCTGTAATAATTATTGATTTAAAGAGAATTTTATATTATAAATATGGGTGTTTGTAAAATCTTTATTATTTATTGACTTGATTTAACTTTTTTCGTGCTATTATTCAGCTAACGAAAACAGGAGATATATCGCTAAATGTTAAAACCTGAAACAAAAACAGAACTTAAAAAGATTGCAATCGGCAGTGCTAAAATTCTGTCGTTTATAATAATCGGAATACTTCTTATTGAGATTCTGTCGTTCACATATTTTTCAAAGCGTGGTGCAACGACATACAAAACTTCTCTTAATAAGGCATACTCATTTTTGCACGAGCCTGCTAATACGCTCGACATTGTCGGCATCGGCAACAGCGACTTGTATTCGGCAATGGTGCCTGCTGAACTATGGTCAAAGTACGGCTATACCTGTAATGTAATTTCATCGCCGCACCAGACTCCGCTTCAGTCGTATAAAATGCTTCAGTCGCTTTTTGAAAACCAAAAGCCAAAAGTTGTTGTAGTCGAAATTGATATGCTTTATGACGACTCACTCGAGGACAGGTCGGCTGTAATAGGCGAGGAAAACTTTATTCAGTTCCTGTTCAGCAATTTTAACGCCGACGATTTTGACGAACTGATTAAAACAGAAGCGTCTATCTTCACATTTCACGATAAGTGGAAACATATCGGCGAGCCACAGAAAATCGAAACTCCTCACTCCCACGGCTACAAGTATTCGGATACGGTTCGCAGAGTTGTTATTAAAGACTATATGACCGAAACCGATAAAAAAGAGCCGATTAAAAATGCAAACGCCCAGCAGCTTGCCAATATGGTTAAACTCTGCCACGACAACGGCTGCGAGGTTTTCTTTGTCGAAATGCCTACGGTCACTTCGTGGAACAGCGAAAGGCATAATGCGGTTGCCGACCTTTCCGAAAAGATGAACATTGACTTTGTTGACTACAATCTTCTTGTTGACGAAATCGGACTCAACCTTAACCGTTCGTTCAGAGATATGGGTAACCACCTCAATTATGACGCTGCCGTAAAACTGACGGACAATATGGGCGAATATATCAAAAACAACTACAATCTTGAAGACCGTAGAAAAGACCCGAATTATAAGTTTTATCAGGAAAGTGTAGATAAGTTTTACGAGGAAATCAAAACCGGTGATTTTGAGTAATAACGGAGGAAATATGAAGAATATTCTTGAATTCTTAGAAAAGGACGCACTGACAAATCCCGACAAAATCGCTTTTCAGGACAGCGAGGAGTCGCTCACATATCTGCAGGCACTCAGCCTTTCAAAAAGCATTGGTACCTGCGTTGCAAAAATCGGCACAAAGAACAAGCCTGTAGCAGTGTATCTCGACAAAAACGTTAAGGCACTTACAGCGATGTTCGGCGTTGTTTACAGCGGCAATTTTTATGTTATGATTGACAGCGAAATGCCTGCCGACAGAATTGAACGTATTTTTGTGACCCTTCAGCCTGCTGCAATCCTTACAGACGACGCACATCTCGAAACTGCCAAATCTTTAGGTGTTGACAGCGTGTTTACTCTTGCGGAGGCAGAAGGTACAGAGGCAGACGAAAAACTCCTCGGCGAAATCAGAGCAAATCAGATTGATACCGACCCGCTTTACGCACTTTACACATCGGGTTCTACGGGTATGCCTAAGGGTGCAGTTCTCACTCACCGCAACGTTATCGCTTACAGCGAGTGGACTGTGCAGACTTTCGGGTTTAACGAAAACACCGTTTTCGGCAACCAGACTCCTTTTTACTTCTCAATGTCTGTTACAGATATTTACTCAACACTCCGTGCCTGCAGCACGCTCGTTGTAGTGCCCAAGAGTTATTTCTCGTTCCCGATGATGCTTGTTGACTACCTCAACAAAAACAAGGTCAATACAATCTACTGGGTGCCGAGTGCTCTTTCAATTGTGGCAAACCTCAAGCTGTTTGACCTTGCAAAGCCCGAATATCTCAAAATGGTGCTTTTTGCAGGCGAGGTTATGCCTACAAAACAGCTTAATTACTGGATTAATTCGCTTGATAAAAGCATTGTTTATGCAAATCTCTGCGGCCCTACCGAAACAACGGATATCTGCACATACTATGTTGTGAACCGTGAGTTTTCTGATGACGAGCCTCTGCCGATTGGCGTACACTGCAATAACTGCGACGTGTTCATCCTTAAAGATGACGGCACAGAGGCAGGCGTTGACGAAGAAGGCGAACTCTATGTGCGTGGCTCGTTTCTTGCACAGGGTTATTACAACAACCCCGAAAAAACTGCCGAGGCTTTTGTACAGAACCCTCTTAACACCGCATATCCCGAAAAGGTGTACAAAACGGGCGACCTTGTAAAAATGAACGACCTTGGCGAGATTATGTACATCTGCCGCAAGGACTATCAGATTAAACATATGGGTTACAGAATTGAACTCGGCGAGATAGAAACTGCCGCAAGTGCCTGCACGGGTATGCAGGAATGTGTGTGCGTTTATGACGACGACGAGGACAAAATCATCCTCGTTTACAGTGCTAAAAAGACGAGTGAAGAACAGATTATGGAGGAACTTTCACAGCGTCTTACAAGTTACCTTATGCCCAACAGACTTGTAAAAATGAGGACGCTTCCTCATAACCAGAACGGTAAAATCGACCGCAAAGCGATTAAAGCGGACGTTACAAATAATAAATAATTAATAATTAGTGGAATAAGGAGAATTATTATGCAGACCATTATTGACATTATCAAAGAAATCAAACCGGGCGTTGCAATCGACGAAAACACAAGACTTCTTGACGACAAGATTCTTGACTCGCTCGCAATCGTATCGCTTGTTGCAGAACTCGGCGACGAGTTTGACGTTGACATCACTGCACGTGACATTATGCCTGAAAACTTCCAGACAGTCGCTGCAATCAAAGCAATGATTGAAAGACTCGAAGACGAGGATTAATTTATGATTAGTTATACCTCTTTTACCTTTTTTATCATCGCATTCGGTATAACTTATCTGCTGTATATACTTTGTCCGCAAAAAGCAAAATGGGCAGTTCTGCTCGTTTGCTCGTACATTTTCTACTTTTTTTCTTCAAAAGGACACGTTATCCCGCTTATTGTCGCAACGCTTATTGTGTGGGCGGCAGGACTGTGGATAGGCAAACTTGACGAAACATTCAAGCAAAAACGCAAAGGACTCGAAAGGGCTGAAAAGAAAAAACTCAAAGCAAAGTATTCCCGCTATAAGTCATGGGTGCTTGCACTCGGCGTTGTATCTACGCTTTCTATTCTGCTCGTTTGCAAATACGGTAACTTCTTCATAGATACCGCAAATGCCGTTTTCGGTGCAAAAATCGGTGCTCTCGACGTAGTTCAGCCGCTCGGCATATCGTTTTATACGCTTATGGCTGTAAGTTACCTTGTCGATATTCATTCAGGCAAGTACGAGGCACAGAAAAATCCGTTTCGTGTGGCATTGTACCTTGCGTTTTTCCTCACAATTGTTGAGGGTCCTTTTGCACGGTACGACCAGTTTGGCACCCAGCTGCAAACCTGCAAAAAGTTCAACCCGCACGACTTTGTGTACGGTGCAGAGCGTGTTGCGTGGGGTCTGTTCAAAAAGGTTGTTGTGGCTGACAGAGCCGCTGAGTATGTAGACATTGTTTTTGACGGCAGCGATAAGTATTCGGGTATCGTGGTGCTTGTTGCTATCCTGTTTTATACCCTCCAGCTTTACTGCGAATTTTCGGGTGTTATGGATATTGTAAGCGGACTCGGTGAAACTATGGGACTCAACCTCCCCGAAAACTTCCGCCGTCCGTTCTTCGCAAAGAGTATCAACGAATTCTGGCAAAGATGGCACATCACGCTCGGTGCATGGCTGCGTGACTACATCTTCTATCCGATTTCGTTCTCAAAGACTTTTATGAATGCGTCCAAAAAGGCACGCAGTAAGTTCAACCCGTATTACGCAAATCTTATACCCACAGCCGTTGCTCTGTTTTTCGTGTGGTTTACAAACGGATTCTGGCACGGCTCGGGATGGAAGTACATTGTGTACGGCTTGTACTACTACGTTCTTATGATGATAGGAATGTTTATGGAGCCGCTGTTTCGAAAAATCTGCGACAGGATTAAACTCGACAGAACTTCAAAGGGCTTTGGCTTATTCCGGATAATACGAACATTTGTAATCGTAAACGTGGGTATGCTCATTTTCAGGGCAGATACTCTTACGCAGGCATTTTCAATGGCAAAGTCCGTGTTTATTGCAAAAGGCGGATTCTTTGCCCGTCCTGCTCATATGGCAGAGGAGCTCGGTCTTGATTTAAAGGACTACGCAATTCTTCTTGTCGGCACAGCGATTGTATTTGCAATCGGTCTTATACAGGAAAAGGGCATTGACCTCAGAGCAAAGATTGCCAAACTTCCGTTTATTGTTAAGTTCGTAATGTTTATGGTAATAATCTTTGTGATTATCATTTTCGGTGCTTACGGCGAAGGATACGGAAAACCCGACTTGATTTATGCAAACTTCTGATATGAAAAAAGGTTTTATAATTAAAACAGTAAAAATTATATCATTTTTATTAGTGATGGCAGTGCTTCTTGAGGTACTGTCTTTCACTGTTTTTTCAAAGTATGCAGCGGGTACGGCGTACCGTAATAAAATGAACAAAACATATTCGTTCTATACCGAACCTGCAGAAACAATACAGGTGGTCGGAGTCGGCAACAGCGACTTGTACTCGGGCTTTGTACCAACAAAACTTTTTGAAGATTACGGCTATACCTGCCAGCTTACAGGTTCGCCGTACCAGACGCCGCTTTTATCGTACTACTATCTTAAAGAGATGTTTAAAACCCAGACTCCCGAGGTTGTAATGATAGAAGTCGATATGCTTTACGACGAAAATCCGGGCGTTCAGGTACCCGAGGAAACAAAGCTTGATTCACTTTTCAATTACGCCGACACAGACGATTTTCAGGCGGTTATTGCAAATCAGTTTGCTGTGTTCACCTTCCACGACAGGTGGAAAAAGCTTAACCTCGGCAAGCAGGATTTGCGTACCCCGAATTCGCACGGCTACAAGTATTTTACCTCAGTTGGCAAAGCAAATCTCAAGGATTATATGAAGAAAACCGACGTCGCTGAACAGCCGCATAAAAACAGACTTCATCAGTTTGATATGCTTTATAATCTGTGTATTGACGAGGGGGCAAAGGTGTTCTTTGTGGAAATGCCCACAACAAACTCGTGGAACTATGCACGCCACAACGCTGCAGTCTCTATTGCTAAGGAATACGGCGTCGAGTTTATAGACCTGAATCTGCGTACAGACGAACTCGGACTCAATCTTAAAAAAGAGTTCAGAGACAAGGGCAACCACCTAAACTACAAAGGTGCGTGCAAAGTTACAAAGTACCTCGGCGATTATATTAAAAACAATTATAATTTAGAGGACAGACGCACAAATCCCGACTATAAGTTCTGGCACGACAGCGTCAAAGCCTTCAAAAAAGAAATGAAGGCTGAGGACAAACGCCGTGAGGAAGAGGACTAAAACTACATAAATGTTGTATTTTAAAGACGGTTTTTTTAACCGTCTTTTTCTATTGACAAACAGCCGATATTATGATAATCTATGCATAGAACATCTATGCATAGATGAAATATATAAAGGAGTGACAATATGAAATTCACAAAAGAATTATCGGCAGGCACAATACCAACTATGGTGTTGTCCGTAGTTAAGAGCGAAGATATGTACGGCTACAAGATTATCAAAACTCTTGAACAGCGTAGTGAAAACGCCTTCTCGCTCAAAGAGGGAACGCTCTATCCGCTTCTTCACGCAATGGAAAAAGAGGACTTGCTCGAAAGCTACTGGGACTCCTCCGACGGCAGAAAACGTAAGTATTACCACATTACTAAGAAAGGACTCAGGCACCTCAATCTAAAGGTTAAAGAATTTGACGACTTCACTGTATCGGTTAAAAAGGTGCTTAGTTTCGCATAATGAAAAAACAGGATTACATTTCAGACGCTACCAAAAAAATCTATAATTTCGCCGAGTGTAAGGCGGTAAGCGAAGAACTATCCGACCATATCGACACAAAAAAAGAGTTCTGGCAAAGCATCGACTACGACGCCGAAACTGCCGAAAACAAAGCGGTAGAGGCGATGGGCGACGCATCTCTTGTTCAGGACGATTTTGCCGAAATCCACAACGACAGTTATAATCCCGTGTTCGATATTGTAACGCTGCTGCTTCACGCAGGGCTGCTCGGCGGCGGTTTCTGGCTGCTAAAAAAGTACGTGTTCGATGACGGGGGAATGATGTCAACCCTGCTTGCCTCTGCCGTGCTTGTGTTCGGGCTTGCTCTTGCGGATATATCGCTTACACTCAAACGCAAAAAACTTGTGCCGACTCTGTTCTCGCTTGTACGCACAGGCGGTGCAGGTGTGTTTTTGTACTATCTGTTTGTAGAAATAGGAAAACTCGCAAACTCTGAAATCGCAACGGTTATTAAGTGTGCTTTTTCATCACATATTCCGACATATTCAAACTATTATAACAAAACTCACGTCAGACTTACTCTGTGTATTCTTGCAGCTGTTTGCCTTGTCGGAATTATCACTTCGCTTGCAGTGTGGATAAAAACACAACTTTGCGTAAATAAAAGAATCGACAACCTCGTTCGCCGCAGACTTGTAGGCGTCTACAGATATTTTGCAGTGCTTTTTTTGTCATTTGCAGTGTTTTTTGCAGTCAAGCAGTTTATCGACTTCGGCGAGTTCAAAAAAGAATACGTACGTGCCTACGAAGTGGTTCAGGAGATGAGCACACAGTGCCGAACTGCAGAGAATGTTGACAGGTTCATTGAAGAATGTAAACTCGAATTCGAACCGACTGAAGATGTTGACGGCAACAGGACGGGCTACACCTACCGCAGCGGATATACTCTGGTGAGCGTAAGTACCGTGGCTGAAGAACCGCCCGAGGTCACCGATGAACTTACCGAAGAACTCGGCGAAGAATTTATTGGTAATTATAACAGTGTAATTAACACGCTCGGCGATGGTTATCAGATAATCGGTGCAGACCTCAGCGTAAACAAATCCGTTATAAAAAAGGGATACAAGGCAATAACTCTGTCGTTCGTTTTCTCAGATGAAGAGGATGAGGACTACCTTTCACAGATAGTGCCTTACAAGGTCTCAGAGCAGGAACTATATGAATACTACTGCAGAATTATTCCCAAAGACTTCAGTTTTGTTGTGGACACAAATCCGCAAAACGAGGTGGGCTATCTCTTTGACTACCTTATTTACAGCGGCGACTTTTCGTACGAAGAAGAACGTGAGGTGGATATTTATACCAAAGTCAAAGCACAGCTCGAAAAAAAGAAAGAAAAGACGCTCAAAACTATCCGTAAAAACGCAGATTTACTTCCCGACGAAATTGCAAAAAAGACAGGCACAAAACTCAGAGTAGTGGATTATACCGAAACTATTAAAAAGGCGTATTCAAAACTTGCATCGCCCGAACTTGCAAAGTATGTGGGCGAGTACAAGCAGTACAGATACTACGATAAAGACGGTATGTACTACGTGCTTGACAGGGAAAAACCTAAATATAATTATGTTCTTTTTGCCGACGAAAAGAAGAATTACTATTCGGTTGAATATATCGACGATCTGTCTGAATACGATTCGGTTGACGAAAACTTCAAGTCCAAATCCGTTAACGGCTGGTTCTTTGACCGTGAGGGCAAGTGCTACTCACGCCCCGAATATGTGGCGTTTTACACAAGGGACGGACAAAAGTATTATTTCAGAACAATAGTCGAAAAAACCGGCGACCTGTCTGTCGGAGACATCAAGCACAATTATTACACAAACAGACACGGTGCGTTCTATCCGGTAGCACAGTGCTTTGTGGATGAGGACGGCTATATATACTTCGACACAAAGGGTTCGGTAAAGTACGACGACAAAGGCTACTACAAATCGCCTTCGGGTAAAAAGTACACCAAACCTACCGAAACCGCATGGGACGAAGACGGCAGCCTTATCGCACCCGTCCGTCTTACAAAACTACAGAAAGCGTTTATCGGAGAATACGAAGATGACAAAAATTGATTATAAGCACTTCGATTTTGTAAAGCAGACCGCATTTATGAAGGGCTTTACGGGCATAGGTGTGCTTTTGCTGTCAGTGGCAGTCGCAAAATTTCTGCTCACAGTTATTCTTATAATAACACCCACAAGCCTGAAAAGCAGCGAGGATTTTCGCCACGCCGAAAATATCCTGTGCGGTGTGTTCGGTATTGCGGTTTTTTTGTGGCATACGCTGTCAGATAAGGGCGTGTTTGTTTTTCACAACAAAGTATCTGTCAGAAACGGTATGTTCCCGGTATTTCACCGAAACTTTGATATTCTGAAGATACAGTCCGTGCAGTACGTTATGTGCTGCCGTGACGACCCCGACTACTTCCGCTATCGGTACTTCTCAAATCTTATAGAGGGCGAATCGGGAATGCCTGCTGCAAAATTGTATATGACAAACGGAAAAATATACTTCGTCGGCGTTGACGATACGGGCGGGCTTGTAACCGAAATACAGCACCGACTCGACAGCATTATTTATCCCAAAAAATAAAAGAGTTACCTCGTCAGAGGTAACTCTTTTTGTTTTACCTGTATACTCTCGGCACTCTCGGATTAACCATAAGCGGCGAGATGTCAACCGTCGCAATATCACCGGGTTTTATGTCTGTACCCGTTATGTCAACCGCTGTGTGCGACAGTCCTATTCCGCCGATTACATAGTGCATTTCGCCGTTTATCCGCACATACATCTGCTGCTTTTTTAAAAAGCGTTTGAATACCGACAGCACATAGCGAAAGTCGTAAAGTTCTTTTTCTTTTCCAAGACCAAAACCGTCGTAGTGACCGATTGGCACAATTGCGATTTTTGTCTCACGCTTAGTGGTGTAAAGCCCGTTGTAGCCAATGCTGTAACCCTTCGGCACAACCTTTGTGTCCACAACTTCTGCCTCAAGTACGCCGAGCCTGTTAAGTCCGCTCTTGCTCCTTGTTATTACACGCCCTGTAAACGCTGAGCCGATTCGCACGCTGTCAAGACATACGTCCTCAACGTTAAGCAGTGCGGGGGAGTTAGCAGCGTGAATCACGCCAACCTCACCGACTGCTTTTTTTATCTGCTCTGCAGCGTCCCTGAACAGCACAAGCTGAGCTTTGGTGAGTTCTCTGTTTCTGAATGCCGACGAAAAATGCGTGTACATTCCTGTAAACTTCAGATTCGGCAGCGAGTAGCATCCGATAGCATCTTCAATCTCGCTCGGCATAAAACCGTATCTGCCCATACCCGTGTCAATCTTGAGGTGGCATTTTGTCGTCACACCGAGTCTTTCGGAAACTTTACTCATTACCTTTGCAGCACTCACAGAACCTATCGTAGCCGTGCAGCCGTTCTTTGCAATAATTTCGGCTTCGCTTTCAACACAGGTCGAACGCATAACGAGTATGTCCTCGCCGTCAAGAACTTCTTTGAGTTCTGCAATGTCCGTAACCTCTGTAACTGCAAAAGTTTTAATGCCGTGTTCCTTCAGAACTGCGGCAAACTCTTTTATACCAAAGCCGTAGCCGTTGCCCTTCACTACGCCTATAACAGGCACTCCGGCCTTTTGTTTTACCAACTCTATGTTTTCATCAAGAGCCTTTTTATCAATCACATATCTTGACATAATCTTACACTTATCTTATCTTCTTGAGCACCTCGGTGCCTACATTGTATAATCTGTAAATCGGCTTGTTGATTACATAGTCAAATTCGCCGATAAATTCCTTCATATATCCGCCAAAGCCGTGCTTGAATCTCCACAGTCCGTAGTGCGGGTTGTCGGGATTCTGACAGTCGCCGCTGATTCCGCCGAAGTCGTAAACCTTGCAACCGCATTCCATACCCCATTTAATCATAGCCCACTGCAGTGCATAGTTCGGATAAACGTTGCGGTGTGCGTTTGACGAAGCTCCGTACTGATACTTCATAACGTTCTGACCCCACTTGATTGCAAGCGTACCCGCAATTGCCTTGCCTTCGTAGTAAGCCATATACAGCCTTGCGTCGTCGGTCATACAGTCAAGTATCTTTTCAAAATACCACTTCGGTCTTGTGGAAAATCCGTCACGTTCGCCCGTCTCTGCCATAATTGCAACAAAATCGTCAAGAGCCTCTTTGCCGCAGATTTTGACCTCAACACCCTTCTTCGGTGCCTTTCTTATGCGGTTGCGGTAGTCACTCTTAAACGTGAGCATAAGCTCGTCCTCGCTGAGTCCGTTGTAATCAAAGCAGTATACAAAGCGTGGCTGAACGTTTTCAAAATCCATACAACCGGGGTTGAGTTCCTTGAATCCTTTGTTTACAAGATGTTCTTTGTATGCAGTGTTTTCAATCACAATCTCGGGGTCAATTTTAAGGCAGTATGCCTTGTATTCTTTGCCGAGTTTCAGAATTGCCTCAAACAGTTTGTCAAAGGTTTCAAAATCATCCTCGTCTGCAACAAATCCACGGCAAGCGTACATAAGCGAGTTGTTGATAACGGGAATGGAACGTATAAGCACAGCGGCAGCACCTTTGATTTCGCCGCCTTCTTTAAGCATGACTGCTTCCCATTTCCATGCGGACTTAACCTTCGCCCATTTTGACGAGTGCTGAAAAAGTCCCTTTGGATGCCTTTTTATAAAATCTTCGTATTCTTCAAGATTGTCTTTTGTAACTCTTTCAATCATAATGCAGTCTCCAGAAAAATTATTCAATATATTATAACACATTAAGTATACTTTGAAAAGATTATTTTAAAAATAAGCAAATAATAATTTATATTGAAATTTGTGGCAATAAGTGTTAATATATACTATATAGTGTATTCTGGGGCATAATATCCAAAGGTGATAGTATGTCTGAAGAAACAAAAAACAAAGAGGAAAATGAAGAACAGACAGAGGATAATTCCTCTCCGTTTGAAACAGGCTCAATCACAGTAGAAAAGAGCGGACACTTCATACACTGCCTTACAATTATCGGGCAGATTGAGGGTCACTTCATTCTTCCCAGTCAGAACAAAACAACAAAATATGAGCATGTGATTCCGCAGCTTGTCGCTATTGAGGAAAGCAAGGATATCGAAGGTCTGCTTATCATCCTCAACACCGTAGGCGGCGACGTTGAAGCAGGGCTTGCAATTGCCGAACTGCTGTCAACTATGAAAACGCCGACTGCCTCACTTGTACTCGGCGGCGGACATTCAATCGGCGTTCCGCTTGCAGTCAGCTGCAAAAAGAGTTTTATTGTTCCGAGTGCCACAATGACCGTGCATCCCGTACGGATGAACGGCACCGTCCTCGGCGTGCCGCAGACTTTGTCCTATTTTGAAAAAATGCAGGACAGAATTGTGAACTTCGTCGAGAATAACTCAAAGATTTCGGCACAGGACTTCCGCAACCTTATGATGAAAACAGGCGAACTTATTATGGATGTCGGCACAGTACTTGACGGCGAGGCTGCCGTTGAGTGCGGACTGATTGACGAACTCGGCGGTCTGTCCGACGCACTCGGATTTATCGAACAGGTGATAGAGGTGAAGTCGTAATGCTCTATACAGTGATGAATGTTGATTATGTTCTTGACAGTGGTAAAAGCGTTACAAATACCGTCGCAAAGCGGTCAACTAATCCGTACGATTATATCCGCAAGGGCTGGTATCTTGATAACAGTGTGATGTATAAAGGAGTAAATAATGTCAGTCTTGTATTCGATTATTCAGGCAATATTGCAGGCGGTGTTCGAGATACTGCCGATAAGTGAATCTGCACATTCCTCTGCGTTCCATGAGTTTGCGGGCAGTGCCGACGGCACCTGCTCGGCTCTGACGGGCGTTATACATATGGCGATAGCAATCGGTATTTTCGGTGCAAGTTATAACATATTTATGAAACTCGGCAAAGAGTTTTTTGCCACTTTCACCGATATTGCAGGCAAGCGTATAAAGGGCAGTGAAAAACGCCCCGCACGTATGTTTATGTACGAAACGCTTATTGCGTTTGCACCGATGATTCTCTGGCTCATCCCGTTTGGTAAAGCAGGCTTGCTTTATACCGTGCTGCACCGCTCAAGTTACAACGGCACGCTTCTTGACGAGGGTGTGTTTATGTTTATTACAGGCGGCGTAATTATTGCAACGGCAAAGCAGATTTCGCTCTCCCGTAACGATAAGGGCATTACACCGCAATTCGCACTGTTTTCGGGATTTGTACTCCTTTTTGCAATCCCCGTTGCAGGATTTTCAATAATCGGCGTTATGTTCTCAATGCTTATTCTTCTCGGTGTTTCAAGACGCCCTGCACTCAGATTTGCACTCGTTACCGCCGCACCCGTTTACTTTGTGCTCGGTATTGTAGAAATGTGCATCGGCACAAAAATCGGATTTTTCTCAGGACTGCTTGCAGCAGTAATCGGCGTTGTGGTATCGTTCGTCGCTGTAAGAGTTCTGCGATATATGATTAAAAACAAATTCTTCAGATACTTCGGTATCTACGACGCAGGCGTAGGATTCATTTTTGCCGTAGTCGGCATATTCCAGCTTGCACTCAGATAATACATAGTTCAGAAAGGCTATAGGAATTAATATGGCAAACAAAAACAGTAAAAAAGCACCTGCTAAAAAGAGTCCGAAAAAGCAGCCGCAACCACGTGACAGACGTGTTGCCGCAGAGGAAATGTCCCCTCAGCAGAAGGACGACTTTAACAGAATATTCGGCATAGTTATCTTCGCTCTTTCGGTGCTGTTCTTCTTCATAGCAGTAATCGGCGGCGAAGGTCTTTGGCGAATACTTCACAATTTTTATATAGGTCTGTTCGGCTGGTTCGCAGCGGTGGTATTTCCGATTCTCTGCCTTGTGTATTCCGTGCTGTTTACGGTAAAAAAGCCGAATAAAAATATGACCTACGAGGTTGTTTCTATAATAATCCTCGTGCTGATGGTATCTGCGTTTATACATATTGTCGAAAATCAGCCTCACAGTGCCTTTGCACACACGGTAAAATCTGCGTACCTCGACGCACCAACCTCATTTAACGGCGGTTTCTTCGGCGGACTCATCGGATGGCTGCTGCTCACGTTCGGCAAATTCCCTGCAATCATCGTTGATTTGCTTGTTGTGTTTGTTGATATGCTGCTCCTCCTCAGAGTTACACTCAACCAGTTCTTCCGTTCAACAGCAAAGCCTGTTAAAAAGGTTGTTGAAAAAGCGTCGCCATATATAGAGGAAAGGCGTGAACGCCGTCAGCATCGCAGCATTGATATACCGCTTGACGACGAACCTCCGCACGAAAATCTTGACGGCGGAATTATTGATAATCAAGGCGGCAAATCAGGTGCTGAAGACGGACTCGGCGATGACGCAACCGCCGACATTATCCGTGAGATTAACGAAACTACCAAACGCAATCAGAAGCAGCGTACCGCACCCAAGAGCATAGACGAAATTGTTGCGGACGCAAGCACTGAACCTAAAAAAGACGACAAAAAGAAAATTGAGCAGGCGGCGGAGGTTCCCGAGTTTACCGTGACGGACGACGAACTTCACGCAACGGTTGAGGAGTATCGCCTGCCTCCAATCAATCTTCTTAAAACTGTTAAGAAAAAATCTGCACGTGACGTCAGCAACGAACTCAAAAGTAACGCTTCGCTTCTTGTGGACACGCTTGCGTCTTTCGGCGTAACGGCAGAGATTACCGATATTTCACGTGGACCCACGGTTACCCGCTACGAACTTAAACCCGCTGCGGGCGTGCGTATTTCAAAAATCACCAATCTTTCTGACGATATCGCACTTAACCTTGCAGCAACTAACGTAAGAATTGAGGCGCCTATTCCGGGCAAAGCCGCAGTAGGTATCGAAATTCCCAATACGGTGAAGAACACCGTTTCAATGCGTGAAATCATTGATACCGATGAGTTCGACAAGCAGAAGTCACTGCTTTCCGCAGGCATAGGCAAGGACATCGCAGGCAACAGCGTATTCTGCGATATTGCCAAAATGCCCCACCTTCTCATCGCAGGTACAACGGGTTCGGGTAAATCCGTATGTATGAACTCAATTATAGTTTCAATACTCTACAGAGCAAAGCCGAACGAGGTCAAATTCCTTATGATTGACCCAAAGAAAGTTGAGTTCTCAAAGTACGAAAACATTCCCCATCTGCTTGTTCCCGTAGTGACCGACCCACGTAAAGCGTCGGGTGCTCTCGGCTGGGCAGTGTCCGAAATGCTCAAGCGTTATCAGGCGTTTTCAGACACAGGCGTCAGAGATATTGAGGGCTATAACAAGTTTGTCAAAAAGCACAGCGATATGGAACCGATGCCAAAAATCGTTATATGTATCGACGAGCTTGCCGATTTGATGATGGCAGCACCAAAAGAGGTAGAAGACTCAATCTGCCGTCTTGCACAGATGGCACGTGCCGCAGGTATGCACCTTGTTATCGCAACGCAAAGACCGTCAGTTGACGTAATCACAGGTCTAATTAAAGCAAACATTTCGTCACGAATTGCACTTACAGTTTCTTCACAGATTGACTCACGTACAATTCTCGACTCAGGCGGTGCAGAAAAACTTCTCGGTCAGGGCGATATGCTCTATTCGCCAATCGGTGCGAGCAAGCCGCTGCGTGTTCAGGGTTGCTACATCAGTGACGAAGAGGTTGAGGAACTCTGCAACTTCATTAAGAATCAGGGCGAAAGCGAGTACTCTGACGAAATCCAGAAAGAGATTGAAAGCAAAGCCGCACAGGAAAAGGGCTCATCTCCGTTCACCGATGACGGCGACGGCGACGAGGCACTTGACCCGCTGTTTGACAAAGCTGTTGACGTTGTCCTCGAAAACGGCAGAGCGTCCACTTCATTTCTTCAGCGTAAGCTTTCCGTCGGTTATTCAAGAGGCTCCAAAATTATGGACCAGCTTGAAGAAAAGGGGATAATAGGTCCGCAGGACGGTGCCAAACCCCGTGAAATCAGAATAAACAAACAGCAGTGGATTCAGATGCAGGCACAGGGTCCTGCTCCCGACTTTACCGCAGAGAATACCGAACAAATCAGTTTTGACGCCGATGCGTCAGAAAGTGATGCAGATATTGAAGAGTTCTGATGAATAATTTTTTACCCGTTAACAAATACGAAATGCAGCAAAAAGGCTGGGATGAAGTCGATTTTGTTTACATAACAGGCGACGCATATGTTGACCATCCCTCCTTCGGTGCTGCGATTATAACAAGAGTTCTTGAAGCAAAGGGGTTTAAAGTAGCCGTACTAAGCCAGCCCGACTGGCATAGCACGGCTGATTTTGTTCAGTTTGGCAAGCCAAAATTTGCATTTCTCATCACGGCAGGCAACATTGATTCTATGGTTGCACACTACACCGTAGCAAAGAAGAAACGTTCAAAAGACGCCTATACCGCAGGAGGTGTAACGGGCAAACGTCCCGACAGAGCCGCAACTGTATATGCTAAAGCAGTCAAAAAAATCTATCCCGACACACCTGTTGTACTCGGCGGACTTGAGGCGTCGCTTCGCCGCTTTGCCCACTACGATTACTGGAGCGACAGCGTAAGACCCAGTATTCTTGTTGAGTCCGGTGCAGACCTCCTTATTTTCGGTATGGGTGAAAACCAGATTATACAGATTGCCGAGCGTCTGCGTGACGGCGAAAGCATAACCGAACTGCACGACATCAAGGGTACTGCCTACGCTGTTGACGTTCGTGAAACACCGTACACAGGTACAGAGTGTCCGAGTTACGAAAACGTCTGTTCTTCAAAAAAAGAGTACGCCAAAGCCGCCCGCATCCAACAGGATGAGCAGGACCATATCCGTGGCAGAATAATTAAGCAAAAGCACGGCAAAACAATGATTGTACAGAATCAGCCAATGCCGCCGCTGACTACAAGCGAGCTCGACTGGGTTTATTCTTTGCCGTATGCCCGTGCCTATCATCCGATTTACGAAAAACTCGGCGGCGTTCCCGGTATACAGGAAGTTGAATTTTCAATCACTCACAACCGTGGATGCTTCGGTGCGTGTAACTTCTGCTCAATCGCTTTTCATCAGGGCAGATACGTCACCACACGAAGCAAAAAAAGCATTCTTGCCGAGGCGGAAAAACTCACTCATATGCCGAACTTCAAAGGCTATATTCACGATGTTGGCGGTCCTACGGCAAACTTCCGCAGACCGTCCTGCGAACAGCAGAAAGAGCACGGACTCTGTAAGGGCAAAAAGTGCCTTGCACCAAAACCCTGCCCGAATCTGAACGTTGACCACAGCGAGTACCTTGATATCCTGCGTGAAGTGCGA
>SVQF01000044.1 GCA_015065445.1 Oscillospiraceae bacterium
TGGTACTTGTGTACCACACTAACAACGGGGACTTCAAACGGTGGATACCCGTAGGACCCATTACTCTTCAGCCGTCGGATATAGCAAAGTTCACAATAATCCTTGTGCTTGCAGACTACGTTTCCAAAAATGCAAAAAAGATGGATAAACCAATCCACGGCATTGTTATTCCGCTTTCAATTATCGCAGTGTTCTGCGGACTTATATACCTTGAACATCACCTTTCCTGCACAATTCTTGTGTTCTGCATCGGAGCAACGATTATGTTCTGCGGCGGCACAAACTGGAAACTTTTTGCACTTGGAGCGGGAATTGTTGCTGCTGTGGTTGTGGTAGTAGTACTCAATCCCGAAGTGCTTATGAACTACGCAGGCGACAGAATAAAAGCATGGCTCGACAAGGGCTTTGACCCCAAAGGACTCCGCTGGCAGACTAACAATTCACTTTACGCCATTGGATCGGGCGGATTTTTCGGAACGGGACTCGGCAACTCAAAGCAGAAATATCTGTACGTGTCCGAACCGCAAAACGACTTTATATTCTCTATTGTCTGCGAAGAACTCGGATTTCTGGGAGCCGCAATAATAATAGGACTTTTTGCTGCGATGTTCATTCGTGGCATTCAGATTGCAATGCGTACAAACGACAAGTTCGGTGCGTTAATAGTAATCGGCATAGTGTCGCAGGTTGCAGTGCAGACCATATTCAACATTATGGTAGTAACCGATACAATCCCCAACACGGGCATATCGCTGCCGTTTTTCTCGTACGGCGGCACGGCAATACTGATGCTGCTGTTTGAGATGGGCGTTGTGCTTTCAATCTCACGCAAATCCAATCAAAAGAAGGTATAAGGAAAAGATTATTTATGAGATTCTTATTCGCAACAGGCGGCACGGCAGGACATATCAATCCTGCACTTGCAACCGCCTCATATATCAGAGAAGTAAAACCCGAGTCAGAGATTTTGTTTATCGGCACGGCTGACCATATGGAGTCACGGCTCGTACCCGATGCAGGCTTTGATTTTAATACCATCGAAATCAGTGGCTTTAAACGTTCGCTTTCGCCCAAGGCAATTGCCGACAACGTTAACACCGTGTTCAAACTCATCAGGTCCGAACACGAGAGCAAAAAGATAATTCAGGAGTTCAAGCCCGATGTCGCTGTCGGTTTCGGCGGCTACGTTTCGGGTCCTGTGCTTGACGAGGCTGTAAAGCTTGGTATACCTTGCTGTATTCACGAGCAGAACGCCTTCCCGGGTATCACCAACAAGCAGCTTGCCAAAAAGGTGGACAAGGTTATGCTCACAGTTGAGGATGCAAAAAAGCACCTTGATTCCAAAAACGAACCAGTCGTTACCGGACTTCCCGTAAGGGGCGAAATTCTCGGCAAGGACAGGGAATCAGCACGAAAAGAACTCGGCATCCCATCAGACAAAAAGCTTGTGTTGTCCTTCGGCGGCTCGCTCGGTGCGGCACCGCTTAACGACGCAATGTTTGATATCCTTTTAAAACACGCATCCAACTGCAGCGTGTATCACATTCACTCAGTCGGCACCAACGGTAAGGATTACCTCGGCAAATTCAAAGAAAACGGCTTTGACGAAGTAAAAGAAAACGTGCTTAAAAAAGGGACGGTCGAAGTCAGACTTTACATAGACGATATGGACAGATGTATGGCTGCGGCTAACCTTGTTATCGGCAGGGCAGGTGCGTCCTCGCTGTCTGAAATAGAGGCTATGGGTAAGGCTTCTATCCTTATCCCGTCGCCTTACGTTGCAGAGAACCACCAGTTCCACAACGCTATGGCACTTGTTAACCGCAACGCCGCAAGAATTATTGAAGAAAAGGATTTGACTTCCGACTCGCTCGGTAGTATGATAGACAACCTTCTTTCAGACGGCGAACTCCTTTTTGAAATCGAAAAGAACGCAAAGCAGATGGCAATTCTCGACTCACGTGAAAGAATTGCAGAGATAATATTTTCACTTGTAAAATAAACTCAAGACTCAAGCAGGGACGAGCTTCGCCCGTACCCATTATAATAGGAGTGGACGTAGTACACCCTAAATTCATCATTCATAATAAATAACAAAACCGCAAATTAACATTTTCCACCCTCTTTTCATAGTATAGTCTTGAAACGAGGGTGAAATAATGCAGTACATACAAATCAGCGGCAAAAAGCAACTCGGCGGTGAGATTGCTCTGCACGGGGCAAAAAACAGTGTGCTGCCAATTCTTGCAGGCACTGTGCTTATTGACGGAACAAGTACTCTTCATAACTGTCCCGACCTCAGTGACGTTGCCGCATGTTGCGATATTATAAGGCATCTCGGCGGCAGTGTCAGTCGCACGGATGACGTAATTTTTGCAGACACAACCGCAATTACGCAGTGCGAAATACCAAAAGGATTAATGGAAGAAATGCGGTCCTCCATTATTTTTCTCGGCTCGCTTTCAGCGAGATGCGGCAAAGCCTGTATGTATCTGCCGGGTGGCTGCAAAATCGGTGCAAGACCGATTGATATTCATATCAAATCACTTCGCACACTCGGATATCATATCTCCTTTGACGGCAGTAACATCTGCTGTGAAAAGGCAAACGCAAAGGGCGGTAGCGTCACTCTGCCGTTTCCGAGCGTCGGTGCAACTGAAAACGTGATTCTCGCATCGGTACTTCTTGGCGGAGTCACAACAATAATCAACGCTGCACGTGAACCCGAGATAACCGACCTTGCCGACTACCTAAACAGTGCAGGTGCAAAAATCAGCGGTGCAGGTTCGTCGGTAATCAGAATTGAAGGCGTAGCTCGACTCCAATCAGCCGAACACACTGTTATTCCCGATAGAATACTCGCCTCAACCTTTATGTCGGCAGTTGCTGCCGCAGGCGGCGATATCGTGCTTAAAAAAGTGAACATAAGCCATCTGTCGCCCATCCTTCCAGTGTTTGAAGAAATGGGATGCAAATTCTTTGCAGGGCATGGCGAACTCAAAATTAAATCCCCACACCGCATAAAATCGGTAAAGCGTATTACCACCGGTGTGTATCCCAGCTTTCCCACCGACTCGCAGGCACCCGTTATGGCGTCGCTCTGCACAGCTAAGGGCAGTTCGGTAATAACAGAAACCATATTTGAAAACAGACTTCAGCACGCAGGTCAACTCTCTCGCTTTGGTGCGGATATTGTAGTCAGCGACCGTACCGCATTTGTTACAGGAGTTAAAAACCTCCACGGTGCTGCTGCGTACTGCACAGACCTCAGAGGCGGTGCAGCAATTATTATTGCAGCACTTGCGGCGGAAGGCGACTCGCAGATTTATAAAATTCACCATATAGACAGAGGATACGAAAATATTGAACGTCAGCTATCGTTGCTCGGTGCTGACATTCGGAGAAAGTATGATGAAAAAGAACAGTAAGCCGAAAAAACAGAATACCCGTGACGAAGAACTAAGGACGCTCGACTCACAGCTCGGAAGCTTCGGACTCGAGCCGCCAAAGATTTACCGCCACGACCAAAAAGCAGGCAGCAAGTCAGAACACCGCCGACGCACGCAGAAAGACGAAAGTGTATCGCCGCAGGAAAAAAACAAGCAGCAGAACAAAAAAAGACGCCTCAAAAAAGGCGTGCGGCGTGCAATCTACGGCGTTTCGGTATTTGTGTGTGTTGCACTGGTGCTTGTTGTACTCAGTCTGACGGTTCTGTTTAAAATAGATAACATTAATATAAGCGGCAACAAGTATTACACCACGCAGCAAATTTCAGCTGTGCTACCGCTCGAAACGGGTAAAAACCTCTTTACGTCAGATTTAAGCGGGGCAAAGGTAAAACTTGAAGAGAATCTGCCGTATATCTACGAAGCAACTCTTACACGCAAATTCCCGTCAACCGTAAACGTTGTCATAAAAGAAACGCCAAAGGTTTATCAAATAAAAAATGCCGATAACACATACACACTTCTCGACGACAGATTCAAGGTGCTCGAGGCAAAGACGGGCAATCTGCCCAAGGGCTGTATTGAAGTCAGAAAGGCAGCAATCAAAACTGCGGTTGCCGGCAAGACGGTACAACTCACGAGCGACAAAGTACTCGAGTGTCTTATCAGCCTCTGCGAAGTAATAAACAAGGTGGAAATTGATAAGGTGACTGCAATTTACTCGCAGGACATCAACAACAACTTCATTGTTTACGACGGCAGAATTACAATAAAACTCGGTTCGCTCGATAACGCAGAGGAAAAACTCTACTCTGCACTTACGGCGATAGACAAACTCAATGAGTCAAATCCAAAAGCGGAAGGCGAGCTTACCGCAATTTCTGACAAGCAAGTTTACTTTACAGAGAAATAACGGTGAAAAATTTGTAAAGTAAAACTACTTTACAAAAATTACTGTTTGTGTATTATTCACAAACAAAATCAAAAAATCATCCTAAACTTTGTAAAAATTACGAGGAATATTTTTTAAAAAGTATTGCAAAGTAGTTACAAAACTGTTACAATAACATTTGTAATGGTGACCGCACAACAGATTTCACCTAACAAGAATATTAAAACAAGGAGAATGAAAAATGGGCAGATACGAAATTGATACAGACGATAACAAGGTAGTTCAGATTAAAGTTGTCGGTGTAGGCGGAGGCGGCGGAAACGCTGTTAACAGAATGGTAAGAGCAAACATCAAAGATGTTGAGTTTGTTGCAATCAACTCCGATAAGCCTGCACTCAGCAAGTCTGCTGCTACTCAGAAGATACTTATTGGCGAAAAAGCTACAAAGGGCAGAGGTGCAGGTGCAAGACCTGAGGTTGGTCTTAAAGCTGCAGAAGAGTCACGTGAGGCTATCACAGATGTTCTTACAGGCTGCGAGATGGTATTCATCACAGCAGGTATGGGCGGCGGAACAGGTACCGGTGCGGCTCCTGTTGTTGCAAAGATTGCCAAGGATATGGGCATCCTCACAGTCGGCGTTGTTACTACACCGTTTGCATTTGAGGGTAAGCGCCGTATGGCACAGGCTCAGGATGGTATTGAAGAGCTTGCACAGTACGTTGACTCTATTATGGTTATTCCTAACGAAAACCTTAAACTTGTTTCTAAAGAGAAGATTACTCTTCTTAATGCATTTGAAATCGCAAACGATGTACTCCGTCAGGGCGTACAGTCAATCTCTGACCTCGTAAACGCTACCGGTCTTGTTAACTCAGACTTCGCAGACGTTACAGAGATTATGAAGGATGCAGGCTACGCACATATGGGCGTTGGCAGAGCAAAGGGCAAGGACAAGGCAGAGGTTGCTGCTGCTCAGGCAATTTCGTCTCCGCTCCTTCAGACATCTATCGACGGTGCAAGAGGCGTGCTGCTTAACATTACAGCTTCAACAGACATCGGTCTTGAAGAAATCGACGCAGCATCAAGCGTTGTTATGGAAGCAGTTCATCCTGATTGTGAAATCATCTGGGGTGCAAACTTCGATGAGGAACTCGAGGACGAAATGATTATCACAGTTATCGCAACACGTTTTGGTGAAGACGGTCCCGGCAAAGAGATTAAGTCGGTAACCGCTACCAAGGACGTTGCTCCTCCGTCAGAGGTATCTGCTCCTTCAAGTTTTTCTGCTAACGATGACGACGCATTCAGCGACATCGTAAGTTTCTTCAAAAAATAAAATACATATTAATCCTGCTACATTTTGTGGCAGGATTTTTTGTATATTCACAATGACAAAATTTTGTCATTGTGTATTCGCTTTTTGCTGTAAAGTTCAAAAGTCGGTGGAATGAAAGTTAAATCACTTTACATTTTCAACACATTCAACCGAGTTTTGAACGTTTAAAATTCAGTTTTAAACATTTTTGACCGTGTTTTGAACATAGTTGAACTAAAATCAAGTGTGTAAAGCATATGCCCTTTACACATAATTGGTAAAAATATACATTAAGTGAATATCCGTTTTTCGTATATTATGCAACGTGTTTGTATAATCTGCAAAAAAACAGGGCACAAAATAAGCGGCAGTGTAACTGCCGCTTCTGCGTGTAGACAAACCAAACAAACAAGGTCTACACGCTGTCAGACTTTTGAGAAAGGTGCAGAATTTCGTTTTATTGCGAGCGGGAGCTGTACGACGGTACCGCCCCTGAGCAAAAAACGAAAAACGCTAAAAGCCTTGCAAACTCGATGTTTGCAAGGCTTTTCAAATACTTAGATTGTTGTTTACTTTGCGGGCAGATGATGTTCGCCCTTAAAGGCTAATACTTAAATTTCAGGCGTGTTTATGCCCTTTGTCGACAGTCTGAAGCGGCAGTGTAACTGCCGCTTTTGATTACCATTCACTCTTTGTGAACGAGCGTATTACGTTTGTAACAACATTGTCACGTTTAAAGCCTTTGCCTTTGCCCGAACGAACCTGTTCCATAATTCTGCCCGCCTGGATTGTAACAAAGTCTGCTTTGTCAATAATCTTTTCTATCGGAGGTGCGGTGATGGCGTCAATTTCGTCCGCTGTGTCGGTAAGCTTTGTTGCAAGTCGGGTTGTGGAAAATTTCTTAACAGCCGTCATTGCAAGCACTGCAATTCTGCTTTCTTCGGGGAAAGTGAGCGTGCTGCAGTTTCTTACGTCGATTTCGTACATAAAGAAGTAAGCACGTCTGTTTGCAAGATTGCCTTCGGGGTGGTGGGTGTGCGTAAACTCAAGTGCAATCTGTGCGTCCTTGATTTTAGCCTTCTGGTTGAGCCCCTCCATATCCCACTGTGCGAAAGGCTCGGTCATTGCGTGTACAGTCAGATGTCGCTCCCTGCTGTCTGTGAGTACGGTAATATCTTTGTCGCCTATTGTACTTGCAGCAACCATATAGAGCTTGGTGCAGCCCTTTGGGATGTCAATCTTCTGCCCACGCATTATGCAGATATTTTTTGTCATATCGGCATTCGGCATTCTGAAAGTGATGCCGTCAACAGTCAGACTGTCGCCAATTAACTCATCGGGCAGGGAACAGCCGCTGCCCTGAAGAATAACGTTGACTTTTGAACTGTCTTTTGTTATGCCTTGTGCATTGTACTCTATGTCGAGTTTTTTAAATTTTTCGCTTGCCGTATTAGGCTGAACTATAAGTTTAACCCTGAAACTTCTGACCTCAAACGGCTTTATATCAAACGTAAGTGTATTGCCGCTGAACTTAGCCTTGCCAAGCGTTTCTTCCTGAGCGTTAACGCTGTAAGCCTCTGCAATATCAAACGGAAGAGTCACCCTTACGCCCTTGTGTTCCTTGCGGCAGCCCTCGTTAAAGCGAAGAATAATTCCGTCTTCATCCTCAGCAAGTTTGAACGCTCTGAGCAGAACGCCCGCACTGCTTACTTTGAGTGCTGAATACGACGAAGTCAGACTTCCTTCACGGCGGGAACTCGTCTGAAATGCACAGAGTTTTTTGCTGAAACACTCTGCTTCGAGCTGAGTACCCGAGGCAAGCGAGCCCTTGTGAGCGTAAATGCCGAAGGCGAAATTGTTTCTGCCGATGTCCTGCAAATCCTGTCTTGCGTCTTTTGTGAACGCACCCGCAGGAGTGTGCATACAGGTGAGTCTGAGCATATTCTTTGACGGCTTATCCCAGCCATATTTGCAGTCGGAGAAAACGCTAACGCCGAAATTACCGTTCTCGTCAGTGATGTCCGCCCATTTTTGTGCAGGCACTTCGTAAAGCGAGTCGGTGTTGTTCTGACGCTGTATGTAGCCGAGACCTAAGTCATAGGATGCAATAAGGTTTTCGCACGAAAGAGGGAACTGAGCCTTGAGCATCGTGCGGCGTTCCTGCCAGTCGATGAAGTTGTCAACTCTTACAGTGTCGCTGCCTGATGATAGCGATACGGTCTGCACAACTCTTGTGTGGCCTATGTGCCGTGTAACCCTTACGGCAACTCGTGCCGCTCCGTTTTCGACAATCTCAAACTCGGGCGTGTTTGCGTAGGCAATCGGCTCCGCCTCAACTTCGTCGTGCCTGAGCTCCCAGCTCGGGTAATTCATTTCGCCGATATCACGCAGTGCCGCAAGTTTTACGGGACTGCTGAGAATTTCACAGCCAAGACTTTTGTCCGTCACGGAGGCTATGTCGCCGTTGCGGTTAAATCTCACACGGTATCTGCTGTTTTCGAGTTCGTGTTCGGTTACGGCGAGGTCGGTCTTTTTGGCGTACGCCTTGTCCGATTTCTGAACGTCATACACTCTGAATCCGACGCTCGGCACGTCCGCCATAAATATTATGTCAAACTCCTTGCCGTGCTTTCTGACAATCTGGCTCGGAACTTCTTTGCCGTTTTCGTCAAAAACTGCAATATGGTTTGCGTTATGTACAAGCTTGACATGAGCCTCAACAGCCTCTTTACGCCTTGCGGCAACGGGGTTGTTGACAACGACTGCACACTCCTTGCACCACGAGGTGTCAAGTTCGTTTGCAATTGCACCGACTGCAGCCCCGTATTCGCCTTTGAACTGAGAGAGCGAAATAAAGTAGTCGTTCCAGCTGTCGTTATACACCTTCATCGTCGAGGTGCCGGGTATGTCGTCGTGGAACTGATGTGCAATCACACGCTTCCACGCCTTGTCAATAGTGTTTTTTGGATATTTGTGCGAAGTGAGCAGACTCGCCAGAACAGCCGCTTTTTCGCAGTAGTCTGCAAGGATTTCGTTTTGCGAATTGAGCCTTTTGCTCATCGCCCTCGAAGTATAACCGCCCGTACCGTGTGAACGCATAAGCAGTTCGCCGCTGTAAAGCGGGAGATTCTGCTTTGCCGACTCGGGAAGTTTTTCGAGGTCGTTGAACATCTGGTCGGTGGTGGCAGAAATAATCTTTGTGTTTTCATCAAACTGATTGTCATAAACACTTGCGTTAAGATTTTTTGCACTGTTTTCGTCGGGAGCACCGCCCCAGTCACCTGTACCAAAAAGACATTCTGTCCACGGCAGACTGTAGTTGAGTCCGTTGTCTGCAAGTTTGCCTATAACTCTTAAATCGCCCCTTACATCGCCGTCAAATCTGTGGCGGTAAGAAAAGGGGTTGAGACTTGCGTAACCCTCGCTGCCGTCAACACCACGCCATTTTCCCACGTCAAACGGACGTGGTACAGCACCGCCCCATCCGAGTTTCTGCGTGGTAAAACCGCACAGTCCTGCGTGCCTCATAACACTTGGCAACGCCCAGCCGAAACCGAAACAGTCCGGCAGGTAAATATCGGTGGTGGTTATGCCGAACTTCTCTTTGAAATATCTGTTTCCGTAAAGAATGTTTCTGAATAACGCCTCGGGCGAGGGGATGTTGACGTCGCCGTTTTCGTACTCCGAACCCGACGGACACCATCTGCCCTTAAGAGCGTATTCCTTGAGTTTTTCAAAAGCCTCGGGGTAGAACTCCTCAATAAGTTCGTACCTGTACGCACCCTCAAAATTAAAGCGGTACTCGGGATATTTTTCAATCAAATCAAAGTTTTTTGCAATCGTGTCGGGCAAAAATTCTTCGATTGTCTTAGGCAGTTCCCAACGCCATACCGTGTCAAGATGAGCGGTCGAAACTGCGTAAACTCTGTTTTCAGACATAGTAATTCTCTCAACTAATTCTTTTCAATAATTTCGTATGTGAATTCGTACTTCTCCTGCAGAGCCTTCACCTTGTCCTCGTTGTCTTCAATAAAGGTCTCTGAATAAACGCTTTTGCCGTCAACACTGTAATCTTTTACAATCTGGTTAAGTTCAGCCCATGCCTGTTTTTCAAGCGGATAGCCGTCCTCAAATTTAATCAAAAATTCTCTGTGTTTAGGAAGTCTTACTTTCATAGCACTTATTCCTTTCAAAGTTATTCAGCTTATTATATAGCGATTAAGAAAATATTGCAAGCAATAATAAATTTATTAATAAACTGTTAAAAACAGTGTAAATATTATCTGAAAAATACTTGACAATTTTGCCTCGATGATGTATATTAAAGATGTTGTTATATGCAATTATCTCGTATAACAATAGCTGTATGAGTCTGGCAGGGCTTGAGTAGAGACAAACCCGTTGGAGATGTCGGACGTTTTCACGCAGCAATAATTAAACAGCTGGGTAAGGGTAGTGTCTTGTTTTCAAGTGCTACTCTTTCCTGCATTTATGGGGAGTTTTTTTCTGCAAAAAAAACACTTGACAAAACAGAATAATCTGTTATAATGATATAGCACTAAGCGATACAGTTAAATATCGCGGGGTAGAGCAGTTGGTAGCTCGTCGGGCTCATAACCCGGAGGTCGTAGGTTCGAGTCCTACCCCCGCAACCACTGCAAATAGTCACTTTCGAAAGATTGTGACTATTTATTTTTTGCGTTTTTCTAACACCTTTTCTAACACTTTATACTATCAGCGAATTGGCAAGCGAGTTTGCTATATTCTCTTTTCGCTTTGTGTCAAGGTGCAAATAGATATTTGCGGTTGTCTGAATGTCAGAATGCCCGAGCCACTCTTGAATATCTTTGAGCGTGAACCCTTGTTCATTTAACAAACTTCCGCAACTGTGCCGCAGTCCGTGAAATGCTATGTGTTTAAGTCCGTGCTTTTTGAGGTCTTTTGAAAATCTGCTTGTGATATAATCGGGACTGTAAGGTCTGCCGTCCTGCCATTTGAATATATAATCATTTTTTATATACTCACTGCCAAACAGTTTTTTGTTTGCTTTCTCCTCGTTTTTGAGTCGGACAAACAAATTGACCATTTCATCGGATAGCGGAAAACTTCGCAGACTTGATTTTGTTTTAGTTTTGTCCTTTTCTATGATAGTGTCGCACCTTGTCCGTGTATGTTTGATAGTAAGCCTTTTGTTTTCAAGGTCTATACTATCCCATTTCAAGCCTAAAACCTCGCTACGCCGTAAGCCATAAACGGCTGTGACATAATAGAGCGGATACAAAGGCTCATTTTTTACCGCTGTCAAAAACGCTTTTGTTTCGTTCAGATTATAAAAATCGTAGGTGTTGCGTTCAACCTTTGGCAGCGTTAATTTGTTGCACGGATTAAATGGTATTAATTCATTTAACACTGCAAGTTCAAGTGTTTGATGTATTATGTTTTTGTGATGTTTTAATGTTTTAGCAGACAAACCGCCTTTGCCGTCCATTCTGCCGTGTTCGTGCTTTTCGGTAAAGTATGTTTGTAATGTCTGACGGTCAACATCAACCATCTTTATATCTAAATTTTTAAAGTATGGGTATATGTGATTATTAGTGTCTGCTCTGTAATGCTGATAAGTCACTTCGTCAACTTTGATTTTGCATTCTGCAAGCCAAATTTGAATATAGTCAGAAAACTTAACGCTTGATTTTTCAACTTTCGGAGCGTTCTCATACTCTGACAATATTTCTCTATATTTGCGGTCAAGTTCACGTTTGCCGCAGTTTTCTTTTAAGTGGGTATTAACCCATTTCGGTTTTCTTTTGCCGTCAACATAAAGGTTGACAACAACATAATATGTGCCATTTTTTATTTGTAGGCTGCCTGTCATTTTTTCTCCTTTCTTGACAGTTTGAAATTAGCCGATACAGTTATTATAAACATATTTAATCAATTCCGTTTTAGGTACTTTATATGTCGAGCCGATACGGATTGATTTAATTTGCTTTGTTTGTAATAAAATATAAGCCTTATTTCGCCCTATATCAAGTGCGTTCATTATGTCCTTAACGCTTAAAATATCGGGGAAATCGTCAAACATATTTCGCCCCCTTTCATATTATTTCATTTCTATAAAATCTGTAATTCTACGCAATAATGCGTTGTAAGTTTCAAATTCGTGTTGTTGAGTATATTGATACTGCTCTGTAATCGGTATATTTGTAGTAATATACACTGTATCATACATAGCAATTTTGTTTGCATATCTGCAAGGGAGCGAAAGCGGGTAAATATCAAGATAGTTCAGCATATTTTCAATATCTATCTGACCTCTGAACTCCTCAAACATTATCACTTTTTGCCCTTGGTAATCGTCAAACGGGTGCTTGTAGTCGGTAACTCTGTAAACATTTGAATATCCGTATTTATCCATAACATAGCGAGTTTTGCCGACTCCGCTCTTGCCCCATATGTAATATACCTTAATATCACGCTTTTCGTTTTTGAATTTTTCACGGTCAAAAACTTCTTTTGCCTGTCTGATACTGTTAATCTTGTAAATTGCCGCAGGATAAGACTGTAATATATCAAACTCGCTGCAATCGTTTTCAATCATTTCAAGTATTTCGTTGCTTAAACTGTTTGCACCTTTTCTATCGGGCGGCAGTTCGCCAGACTCCTCAAAAGTGTCAGGCAAATTAGTTTCGGCTTTATTTTCGTATTTCTCGCCGATTTTACGGACATAATTGTAATTATCCTCATTCGACCCTAAGACCTTTTCAATATGTGCACCGTAAAACCTTTTTTGAACGGTGTCAAACATAACACCATTTTTTGCAATAAAGAAAATATGCGTGTGCGGTGTGCCTACTTGTCCGATTTCGTCACACATACACCAATAAATCAAAGAGAATTCAGACAATATACTTTTAATTTGTTCGTGAGTGTACCCCTTTTCCAAAGGGTTGTTAATTACAAGACAGTATTTTCTGCTTGACGGTTTTCTTGCGATTAGTCATCACCACCTTTCTATAAATATTTTTGTACCCTGTACACAAGTACGCAAGGGGTAATACTTACCCTTGCGATAACTACAAAATGTAGATTGTACAAATTCTAACAAAATAATAGCACATCTACAAATCCAAGTCAACAATAATTTGAATATTCTACAAAATGTATTGAAATTTGTATTAAGTTGTGATAGAATACGAAAAGGGAACGACTACAAACGGGGAATATCAAGCAAGAGGATACGCCCTTCAAACGCTCCGTGGGCGTTGCCCACCAACGCATACAAAGAGGCAATAACCCTGTATGTAGGTAACGGCTGCAAAACCACAGCGGCTGCCTACAAATGCTAATAAGGAAAGCAGGGCAATACAAAACTGAAACGCATACAAACGGGCGGCATATCCGAAGAGAAAACGACCTGCAACCGTAAGACGAAAGGAGAAACGGCAAATGAAAAACGAAAGCAAAATGAAACTTCACATTGAGGAATTAAAAGAGTACAACAATCTATTTGATATTAAAGAACGCAAGGACTTAATAGGTCAGACATTAACAGCGTTAAGGCTTGAAAGCGGAAAAACACAAGCGGAAATTGCTGAACTTTTAGGAATTAAAGCAGGTACTTACAGCACATACGAGAACGGCACAAGGGAAATGCCAGCGGAACTTATTGTCAGAACGGCTATATTGTACGGATTACCCGCTGACTTGATACTTCAAACAGAAACAAGAAATCGCGAAATATACGATACAAAAAAGCAGATAGAGGTTTTTAATGAGCAAATGGACGAATTAAAAGACTTGTTAAATGCAAAAGAATTAAATCCTGATGTAAAAGAATTTTTAAATTCAATGACAAAAGCATTTGAAAGCATCGGCGAACAATACGACAAACAGTTTAATCAAGACAAATAAAAATTGCCTGTGGGGATTACCTCACAGGCATTAATACTGTATCGACATTTTTGCAGGGCGTCCGCGGCTCAAAGGTTTTGAGCCTTGCGGAACGCAACCTTGTGCAAAAAACTGTCAAATAAAAACTTCTAACATTTTCTAACACTTTCTAACATATTTTCTAACAAATTCAAAACATCAAACAAATTCAGTTTGTACACAAAACAACCGAAAACGCTTGTATATAGCCGTTTTTCAAGTATTTTTTAACACGAACTAAAACTATTTAACAAACACTTTGACCGCCTCATAACCCGGAGGTCGTAGGTTCGAGTCCTACCCCCGCAACCACAAAACAAAACCACCCAAAAGGGTGGTTTTAGTTTTGTCGGGGGTAGGACTCGAATCTACGATAAGCTGCTCCAAATCTATGATTTGGAAAAAACAGTCCGGTGGACTGTTTTGTAGCAGGTTGCTGACAACTGTGCATCAAGTAAAAAAAGAGTTGGTAACCATACCTCGCAGACTTCATAACCCCCGCAACCACAAAACAAAACCACCCAAAAGGGTGGTTTTAGTTTTGTCGGGGGGGTAGGACTCGAACCTACGATAAGCTGCTCCAAATCTTTGATTTGGAAAAAAACAGTCCGGTGGACTGTTTTGTAGCAGGTTGCTGACAACTGTGCATCAAGTAAAAAAAGAGTTGGTAACCATACCTCGCAGACTTCATAACCCCCGCAACCACAAAAAGACACCCTTGGGGTGTCTTTTTTGTGGTTCAGGACTCGAACCTACGATAAGCTGCTCCAAATCCCGTCGGTTTATCCTTTATACCTCGATGGTTATTCCTTTTTCTTCACGCTGTTTTGCGAGTTCTTTTTCCATCTGCTCACGGTATTCGCCTGTGATTTTGTAGAAGAACATAGGTATTATGCAAAGCAGCAGCGAAATTGCAGGGATTATTGACACAACGCTGAATATACCTGTGCGGATTGACGGGTCAAGGGTAGTCGGGTTGGTTGTAACGTTTGCACTCATTTGCGAAACGTCAAGACCTACAATTATGTACATAAGTATAATTCCCGAAGTTGCGATTGCGTTGCTGAACTTGGTAACAAAACTCTGAATGGCGTTACCCATACCCGTAAGCCTTACGCCTGTGTGGAGTTCCATATAGTCAAGGCAGTCGCCGACCATAGCAAACGCACAAACGTTGATAACGCCGCAGGGGATAGTGGAAATAAGCAGACACGGAACGCAAGCCCAGAAGTTATCGTAACCGATAAACCACATAGCGAGGCTTGACGCTGCACCGAGCAGCGAAGATGCGATTACAAGCTGCTTATAAGAAAACTTTTTGATAAGCGGAGTTACGGCAATCATAGCACCGAACATACCTATTGCACTTGCACCCGCAAGCACTGTGGACACCGTAGAAATATTTGACTGCAGTGCCTCTTCGAGTTCCTGACCGCTGAGCAGTTTCAGTTTTTCGGCGTCGCCTATGTAGAACGAATACCTTGCAACGTGTACCGCACCTGCCTGGAACATATACCTTGCCGCCGACAGAATACCCATAGCAGCGGTAAGCATAAGCGGTTTGCAGGTGAATATCAGTTTAAGAGTGTTCGGCTGCGATTTGTCACGCTTAGGCGGAACGGGAATGTTAACTCTTTCCTTGGTTTTGAAGTAAACTCTGATGAAAAGAATATTGCCTATTACCGAGCAGACAAGTGCCATAATAGTATATTTCTGACGCTCAAGTTCTGTACCTGAAAAATTGAGTTTAGGCAAGATGAATCCAAGTCCCATAAACATCGCCATTGGAATTGCCGAGCCTATGCCGTTGAGCGTTCTCGCCTTGGAAATAATAGAGCCTCGCTCGTCTGCATTCGGGGTCATAGCGTTTGGCAGGCTCCAGAACGGAACGTCAGACGAAGTGTAAATCATACCCCACGCAACGTACGTTACGCCTGCATAAATCATACGCTGCACGTCTGTCAGATTCGGTGCGTAAAACAGCAGCATAGTAAGTATTGCAACGGGTATCGGTGTGTAAAGCAGGTACGCTTTGAGTTTGCCGTGCTTTGGGTTTACGTGGTCAACAATGTAGCCCATAATCGGGTCGTTGATTGCGTCCCACACCCTTGCAAGCAGCATTAAAAGCAGTACAAAAATCGGCGTAACCTTGAGTACGTTAAGGTAAAAGTCCGATATGTACGAACTCATTATTCCGTACACCATACCCTGACCGAGTGCTCCTATGCCGTATGCGAGCCACTCTTTTTTAGGTACATAACTCTTACTGTCCATTGTATTCTCCTTAAAACAAGTTACATAAATAGATGTAAGTCTTAATAACAAAATAACATATTATTGTGGCATAAGTCAATAATTTATGTTATAATTGTATAATAAAACAATATTGTACAGGGTGATTTTTTGCAGAAATCGGGAAACAAGTTAATACTTCCCGTTATCGCAGTGACGTTGCTTGCGGCGGTGATTTCAGCCTTGCTGTTTTCGGCAGGGGTTTTTTCGCTGAGCAAAAAAACTACCTTTGACAGAAACGAGTACAGAACTCAGCTCAGCCGTATTTATCAGGAATACAATACAAGAAGTGCGTATTCCGACTACAAAGACGGCGAGGAGTTCGCCTTTGCCAGACTGCTTGTGAATGACTATGACGGCAGGGATTACGGTGCTGTTATTACTGCGTTTGATGAGGAAAACGGCTTTGCCGTTTTACAGTTTAGCACACCCGAAGAGGCAAAAGCGGCGTACGGTAAAATAGAGTCTGAGGGTATGACGGTGGACGCCGAAGGCACCGCACAGCTTTGCGAAGGCGAAAAAGGAACGCTTTATCCCGAAGGCAGCAACGCACTCGGAACGCCGCAGTACATCAGCAAGTACCGTATGGGCAGCGAAAACGTTGTTGTTGCCCTTATTGATACGGGCGTTATGTTTGACCATGAAGAACTTGCGGGAAGGTTTGTGAGCGAGGGCTACGACTACTCGGAGGACGGAGCCGCAAACGCATATTTTGATACTGAAAAAAGCGGCGACGTGTACGGTCACGCCACCTTTATTGCGGGCATTATTGCGGACAACACGCCCGACACTGTTAAGATTCTGCCGTACAAGGTTGTGCCGTTCGGCAGAAACATCGCCACAGCGTCCTCTATGATATCGGCTATAAACGATGCCGTGAGTGCGGGTGCAACGGTAATCAATATAAGCATCACGTCAAGTTCTAGCGGCAGCTCATTCAGGCAGGCGATTAAAAATGCCAAAGAACACGGCGTGTGCGTATGTGCCGCAGCAGGCAATCAGGCTAAGGAGATAAAGAACCTTTACCCTGCGGGGATTGACGAAACCATAACCGTCTCCGCACTCGAAAACGATTTTGAAACTTTTGCCGAGTTTTCAAATTACGGTCAGTACATTGACTTCTGTGCCACGGGAAGAAAGATTGTTTCGCTTGCACCGTATACTACGGCAGCGGACAGCCGCCACCGTAAAAACAGCGGTACGTCTTTTTCGTCGCCTTACATTGCTTCGCTCTGTGCCGATATTAAAACAATCAATAACAGTATGTCAGTTGACGGCGTTTGCAACG
>SVQF01000045.1 GCA_015065445.1 Oscillospiraceae bacterium
TATGTAATGCCGACGAGGGTGACCCGGGTGCGTTCATGGACCGTTCCGTTCTTGAGGGCGACCCGCACTGTATTATCGAGGCAATGGCTATCTGCGGTTATGCAATCGGTGCAACAAAGGGTTATGTGTACGTTCGTGCAGAGTACCCAATCGCTGTTAAGAGACTTCAGATTGCTATCGACCAGGCAAGAGAGTACGGACTCCTCGGTAAGAACATCTTTGAGTCAGGCTTTGATTTTGACCTTGAAATCCGTCTTGGTGCAGGTGCGTTCGTATGCGGTGAGGAAACTGCTCTTATGACCTCTATCGAGGGTAACCGTGGTGAGCCCCGTCCAAGACCTCCGTTCCCTGCAGTTAAGGGTCTTTACGGCAAGCCGACAGTTGAAAACAACGTTGAAACATTTGCCAATATCCCGCAGATTCTTCTCAAGGGTGCAGACTGGTTTGCATCAATGGGTACAGAAAAGTCCAAGGGCACAAAGGTATTCGCACTCGGCGGTAAGATTAAGCACACAGGTCTTGTTGAAGTTCCTATGGGTACAACCCTGCGTGAAATCATCTATGATATCGGCGGCGGCATCCCGAACGGCAAAAAGTTCAAGGCTGCTCAGACAGGCGGACCTTCAGGCGGATGTATCCCTGCATCACTCATTGATACCGAGATTGACTACGACAACCTCCTTGCAATGGGTTGTATGATGGGTTCAGGCGGTCTTATCGTTATGGACGAAGACACCTGTATGGTTGATATTGCTAAATTCTTCCTTGAGTTTACTGTTGATGAGTCCTGCGGTAAATGTACACCTTGCCGTGTAGGTACCAAGAGACTCCTCGAAATGCTTGATAAAATCACTCAGGGCAAAGGCACAATGGAAGACCTTGACAAACTCGAAGAGCTCTGCCACTACATTAAGGCAAACTCTGCCTGCGGTCTTGGTCAGACGGCGCCAAACCCTGTTCTTGCAACACTTAAGTTCTTCCGTGACGAGTACGTTGCTCACGTTCAGGACAAGAAGTGCCCTGCAGGAGTATGTAAAGACCTTCTTACATATACTATTGATAAAGATAAGTGTATCGGTTGCGGTCTTTGTGCAGGTAACTGTCCTGTTAACACAATTCACAAGACTGACTACATCGCAGAAGGTCACAAACTCCCGTCATACGAAATTGACCCGAGCAAGTGTATTAAGTGCGGCGTATGTATGTCCAAGTGTAAAAAAGCAAAAGCAATCAGCAAGCAGTAAGAAAGGAGCCTATATATTATGGATATGGTTAATGTTAAAATTAATGGCATAGCTACAAGCGTACCAAAGGGCTCAACTATCCTTGAAGCTGCCCGCCAGATTGGTATTGAAATTCCTACACTGTGCTATATGAAAAAAATCAACGAAATCGGTGCCTGCCGTATTTGCATTGTTGAGGCAAACGAAGGCAGAGGTTTCAGACAGGTAACAGCCTGCGTATATCCCGTTTCAGAGGGTATGGAGGTTCTTACCAATACAGAGAAGATTCAGAAGGCAAGAAAAACTACTCTTGAGCTTATCCTCTCTACTCACGAAAAGAAGTGCCTTTCGTGCTCACGCTCAACAAACTGCGAACTGCAGAAACTCTGCAACGAGTACGGCGTTGAGGAAACAAGTTTTGAAGGCGACAAGCCACACTATGAGCTTGATACAAGCACTGCTCACCTTGTTCGTGACAACAACAAATGTATTCTTTGCCGTCGCTGCGTTGCCGCTTGTAAGCAGCAGTACGTAAGCGTTATCGGTCCTAACGACCGTGGCTTCGACACCCAGATTGGTCAGCCTTTCGGTCTTTCGCTTAACGAAACACCTTGTATCTCCTGCGGTCAGTGTACAGCAGTTTGTCCTACAGGTGCTCTTACCGAAAAGGACGATACAGACAAGGTATGGGCTGCTCTTGCTGACC
This sequence comes from Oscillospiraceae bacterium, assembly GCA_015065445.1. GTDB lineage: Bacteria > Bacillota > Clostridia > Oscillospirales > Acutalibacteraceae > Eubacterium_R. The sequence goes on from SVQF01000045.1 coordinate 1,930, forward strand.
CGGATAAGTATGTGGTTGTTCAGACTGCACCTTCAATCCGTGCAACAATCGGCGAGTGCTTCGATATGCCAATCGGCACAAACGTTGAGGGCAAAATGGTTGCAGGTCTCCGTCGCCTTGGCTTTGACAAGGTATTCGACACCGACTTCGGTGCTGACCTCACAATCGTTGAAGAGGCTAACGAACTTGTTGAAAGAATCAAGAACGGCGGCACACTCCCGATGATTACATCTTGCTCACCGGGATGGGTTAAGTTCTGCGAATTCTATTATCCCGACCTTCTTTCACATCTTTCAAGCTGTAAGTCACCTCAGCAGATGGCTGGTGCGGTTATCAAAACTTACTATGCAGAAAAGATGGGCATCGACCCGAAGAAGATGGTTGTTGTATCGGTTATGCCTTGTACAGCAAAGAAGTTCGAGATTACACGTCCTGACCAGAACGCAGCAGGCGTTCCCGATGTTGATATCGCTCTTACAACCCGTGAGGCTGCAAGAATGATGAAGCGTCTCGGCATCAACTTTGCAAACCTTCCTGAAGAAGAATTTGACTCACCTCTCGGCGACGACACAGGTGCTGCAGTAATCTTCGGTGCAACAGGCGGCGTTATGGAGGCTGCTGTAAGAACAGCCAACGCTTGGCTCAACGGTGCTACCGAGGCTATTGACCTTCAGGCAGTACGTGGTACAGACAGCATTAAAGAAGCAACTGTAGAGGTTGGCGGCACACCGCTTAAACTCTGCGTAGCATCAGGTGCTGCAGCTGCTAAGGAAGTTATGGACAAACTTAAGGCAGGCAACCCAGAGGGTTGGGGCTTTATCGAGATTATGGGTTGTCCCGGCGGCTGTGTAAACGGCGGCGGTCAGCCAATCCAGCCACAGTACGTTCGTGATACTGTAGACCTCAAGGCTATTCGTGCAAAGGCACTCTACGACCAGGATAAAGAAATGCCTCTTCGTATGTCGCACGAATCACCTGTTATTAAGAAACTCTACGAAGAGTGGTACGACGGCTTCGGCGGCGAAAAAGCACACCACGCCCTCCACACTTCATACGTAGTTCGTAAAAGATATTAATATCTGATTTGTAAAACGCCATTGTAAAATGGCGTTTTATTTTTTTCTGATAAAACGTGTAATTTACCCTTATAATCGTTAATTGCACAGTAAAAAATAAAAAAATTTTTTGCTGATTTTAACAGTCCGCAAAACAGGACAGTGCTCTTTAAGTAACAAATCAACCCAAACTATAAGTATCAAAAAAAATCAAACTCCAAAATGCAGTGATACTGCGGGTTTCGGGCGATTTTATAAAATTAAAAATCCCATTATACATTGTTTTAAGAGCGAAAAATTACACGTAAAATTCGGCGTTTTTTTATAAATTGCGATTAGAAAGAAAAATAAGAAAAACCGTCATTTTCACCGTTTGACAAACCGATTTTTATGTGTTATGTTTGAGCCGAAGGGTAGGAGAATTTGCATTCAGCCCGACTGTCGCATATTCGGAAAGGAGATACATATGAACGAAATCAAATGTCCGCACTGCGGAAAAACTTTTGAAATTGATGAGGCAAGTTATGCTGCTATACTTAAACAGGTAAGGGATGATGAGTTCAACAAAGAACTCGCTTCAAGAGAGTCTGCTTTTAATACGGAAAAGGCTAATGCAGTTACAATCGCTCTTGCCGAGGCAGAAAAGAAATTCAGCGAGCAGATAAACGCCAAGGAACGTGAAATACTGGAACTCAGGACAAAAGAGAAGGCAAACGAAACCGAAAAACAGCTTGCACTCGAAAAGGCGATGAACGAAAGTAAACTGACTATCGAACGCCTTAAAAACGAAATTGAACAGAAAGAAAATGAGCACAAATTCACCGAGGCGTCACTGAAAGAACAGCACGAAAAAGAACTTAAAACCAAGGACGAAATGATTGAATACTACAAGGATTTCAAAGCTCGTCAGTCCACAAAAATGGTGGGCGAAAGTCTTGAACAGCATTGTCTTGACGAGTTCAACAAGGCACGTGCAGGTGCTTTTCAGTCGGCTTATTTCGGCAAGGATAATGACGCCAGCAGCGGTTCAAAAGGCGACTTCATTTTCAGAGATTTTTCGTCCGACGGTACCGAGTACATTTCAATTATGTTCGAGATGAAAAACGAGGCTGACGAAACAAAAACAAAGCATAAAAATGAGGACTTCCTCAAAGAACTCGACAAGGACAGAAAAGAGAAAAACTGTGAGTATGCCGTGCTTGTTTCAATGCTCGAGGCGGACAGCGAGTACTACAATTCGGGCATTGTTGACGTGTCGCATATTTACCCTAAAATGTATGTTATCCGTCCGCAGTTCTTTATTCCTATGATTACGCTTTTGCGTAACGCCGCACGCAACACAATCGACTACAAGCACCAGCTTGAAGTTATGCGTAATCAGGACATTGACATAACTAATTTTGAAAGCAATATTGAGGCGTTCAAAGACGGCTTTTCACGTAACTACGACCTTGCAAAAAGGCAGTTTGAGACTGCTATTGCAGAGATTGACAAGTCAATCGACCACCTTAAAAAGATTAAGGAAAGCCTCACAAAGTCAGAAAATAATCTTCGTCTTGCAAACGACAAGGCACAGGATTTGTCGGTCAAAAAACTCACCAAAAACAGTCCAACGCTTGCTGCAAAGTTTGCCGAACTGAATAAGGAATAACGCTTTATAAAGTACACCGCAAAAGGAGTTGTTTGCCAAAAACAACTCCTTTTTTGTGCGGAAAAAATTTCTTTTAATTATATTTAGTTTTATATTGTACATAATAAATAAAAGTGTTATAATAATTATTTAGAGGAGTTTAACTTTGTGCAACCCAGGATGTGATTGTATGAATAACAAAAAGATTATCAGAATACTGTCGGTTGTTGCTGTGGTATGCCTTGCACTCACTGCAAACATACCGTCGGGCGTTATGACGGCTGCCGCCGCACCAAGTCTTGAGGAGCAGCGTGAAGAACTGAAGCGTCAGCTTGCGGCTGCGGATAAAAAACTTGAGGAACTCGGTCAGGAAAGTAAAGACACCGAGGAATATATTGACGCCCTCGGCGATAAGATTAATTATCTGACAAAGCAGTACAATCTCGCAAAGGACGAGGCAGACGAAATCGAAAAAAAGGTTGCCTCGCTTGAAAACGACATCACATCAAACGAGCGGGAAATCGTATCTATGGGCGACGAGATTGAAACGCTCGAAAAAAATATCGGCACACTTAACGCCGAATTCAGCGGCACTTACTCCGAATTCTGCGACCGTATGCGTGCCATTTATATCAGCGGACAGTACGGCAGTTCACTGACGTTCCTGCTGACAAGCGGCAGTTTGTCAAGCCTGCTCACAAGGTACGAAATGGTCAGTGCCGTTTCAAAGCGTGACGGTGAACTTCTTGACCGTGTGCAGCAGCAGACAAGCGAGATAATGCAGGCAAAAGAGCTTCTTGCAAACCGCAGCGAGACGCTGAGGCAGACGCAGGCAAAACTGCTGTCAAACAAAACCCAGCTTAAGAGCGAGAGGGTGACTCTCCTTAAAAAGCAGGAGGATATGGCGGCACAGCAAAGCGTTATTGAAGCACAGCAGCAGGCACAGAACGAACATCTGCTCGACCTTCACAACAAGACCAAAGAGTACGGCGAGTTCAGAGATCTGACTCAGGCGGAACTTGACGAAATTGACGCAGATATTGCGGAGGCTGACAGGAAGTACAATACCGAAACCACTACCAAAAAGCCCACCGCAACAACCACGCAAAAGCCCGCAGAAGACGGCAGCAAAACCGAGACTACAACACAAAAACCCACAACCACCACTTCTGCACCGTCGGGGTATATCAGTCTGACTTACCCCTGTCCCAGATATACTACCATTACCTGCGGATTCGGTGCGTACGAAGGTCACACGGGCTGCGATTTCTCAACTCACGGCAACGAAAACCAAAAAATTGTGGCAGCCGAATCGGGTACCGTTATTCTTGTAAAACTGCTCGAACGCAGCTACGGTCACTATATTGTTATAAGGCACGACAAAACCACTTCGGGCGGCAAGAGCGTTTACACGCTTTATGCCCACAACAACGACATAATCGTTTATGAAGGGCAGCACGTCGGCAAAGGGCAACAGATTGCATACAGCGGCTCCACGGGCAACTCAACAGGACCGCACTGCCACTTTGAAGTTCGTGTGGGCGGCTCAAGCCAGTCGTACGCACAAAATCCGGCAAACTACCTGCCTTAAATCCAGGGCTTACGCCCGTACATAAAGAAGGAATAAGATTGAAACACCGTTTAACTAAAAAGACAATTTGCATACTTTTATCTGTGATATTTGCTATGTCCTCGCTTTACTTCACTGCGTGGGCTGACGAGAGCGTGCAGGAGGATTCTTCCGCAATTCAGTCAGAAACCACTGAAAAAAGCAAAGAGGAAAAGAAAAAAGAGGCGGAAAAAACTCTTAAAGAGCAGAAGAAAGAACTTGACGCAAGGCTCAAAAAGAGTCAGCAAAAACTCGACGAGTTCAACGACAACGCAAAAACCACGGAAGAGTACATAGACGCACTTGACGAAAAAATCGGAATACTCGACTCAGAACTAAAGGTGCTTAATAAAGAGGTTGACGAGGCAAGAAAAAAAGTAGACGACCTTACAAAGCAGATAGCTCCGCTTGAAAAGAAACTGGCAGTTTTGCAGAAGACTTATGACGAGTCGCAAAAAGAGTTTGAAAAACTCAACGACGATTTTACCGAAATCTACAAGGCTTACTGTATGCGGCTGCGTGCAATTTACATCAGCGGTAACGACAGCCTTATTGCAGCACTGCTTTGCAGCACTGACCTGTCGCAGTTCCTTTCAAGGTACGAAATGATTAAAGCCGTTTCGCAGAGCGACACCGAACTGCTCAAGACTGTTAACTCCAAAATGGAGGATATTATCACCAAACAGGGCGGACTCAATGAGCAAAAAAAGGCTCTTACCGCTTCACGTGCAGTACTGAGACAAAAGCGTGACGAGTGCAAAAAGCAGCAGGAAACTGTTGAAAAAGACCTTGAGCTTATCGCAGAAAAGAAGACAATTCTTGCAGACGACAGGGCGGAGAGCGACAGACTTTTTGCTGTGTTCACAGCTAATGCTCAGCTTTACACCGAATTCAGAAACGAAGACGAGGAAATTGCAAAAAAGGTAAACGCCGAAATAGACGCCCTTCTGAGCGGTCTTAAAGACCCCGATGAAGTAACGACCGCAGTTACCAAAGACCGTAGCGAAGAAGAGCGAGAGATGGAGGAGCAGACCAAGTCGCTGTATGACGGCTCGGACGCCGCACTCAGTCTTACATATCCTGTGCCGGGTCACTACTCGGTGTCTCAGCCCTACGGTCACTACCGCAACGGCAAAGCCCACACGGGTATTGATTTTCCTGCACCCACGGGCAGCAAAGTCGTTGCAGCACAAAAGGGCATTGTAATCAAAGTACGCCGCCTTACATACTCTTACGGATACTATGTAATGATTTATCACGGTACCGACTCAAGCGGCAGAAAGATAGTAACGCTTTATGCACACAATTCGTCAATCCTTGTAAGCGTGGGGCAGAGCGTAGTTAAAGGACAGCAGATTGCAAAGAGCGGCTCAACAGGTAACTCAACGGGTCCTCACTGCCATTTTGAAGTGATTATTGACGGTGCAAGAAAAAATCCTGCAAACTACCTTAACAAGTGATATGAACAAAATCAACTACCAAAAGCAAACAGACGCTGTAATCAGCGAAATAATAGAACAGGGAACACTGCCAAGGCTGCTGCTTCACAGCTGCTGTGCCCCCTGTTCAAGTTATACACTGGAATATCTGTCGGATTATTTTGACATTACCGTTTTTTATTTCAATCCCAACATCTCACCGCAAAGCGAATTTGAAAAGCGTTTTCTCGAGCAGGAGCGACTCATTAACGCACTGCCCGCAAAAAACAAAATCAAACTTATAAAAGGCGAGTACAACCACGCTGAATTCCTCAGCATCGCCAAAGGACTTGAAGACGTTAAAGAAGGCGGTGAGCGTTGTTTTAAGTGTTACCGCCTGCGACTCGAAAAAACGGCACAGCTTGCCGGACAATGCGGCTTTGATTTCTTCTGTACCACGCTGTCAATCAGCCCGCTGAAGAATTCGCAGAAAATTAACGAAATCGGATTTGAAGTCGCAGAAAAATACGGCGTAAAATGGCTGCCGTCTGACTTCAAAAAGCGTGAGGGATACAAACGCTCAATCGAACTCAGCCACGAATACGACCTCTACCGTCAGAATTTCTGCGGCTGTGTGTACAGCAAACAAAATCAGTAAAGGAAAAAATATGGATAAACCACTTGCGGACAGAATACGTCCACGTGAGCTTGCCGACGTTGTGGGGCAGAAACATCTGCTTACCCCGGGCAAAGCACTTTACAATATGATAGAAAACGGCGACATCCCGAACCTTATTTTTTACGGTCCGTCGGGCGTTGGCAAAACTACGGTTGCCTCTATTATTGCAAACAAAACAAACCGCAGCTTGCGTAAACTCAACGGCACCAACGCCTCTACTCAGGACATCAAAAACATTGTTGCCGAAATTGATACCTTCACCGCACCCAACGGCATACTCCTTTATCTTGACGAAATTCAGTACTTTAACAAACGTCAGCAGCAAAGCCTGCTTGAATACATAGAAAACGGCAAAATCACACTGATTGCCTCAACTACCGAAAACCCGTACTTTTACGTTTATTCCGCAATCCTTTCACGTTCAACCGTGTTTGAATTTAAAAGTATTGAAACTGCGGATATTGTACCTGCGGTAAAGCGAGGATTTGATTTTCTCGCTGAAGAAAACGACGTTGAAATAATCTGCGGCGACGACGTTGCAATCAAAATCGCAACGGGTTGCGGCGGCGACGTGCGTAAGGCACTCAACACTGTTGAAAACTGCTACTTTGCCACACCGTACACAGACGGCAAAAAAATCATCTCACTCGAAACGGCAGATGAGCTTGTGCAAAAATCATCTATGCGTTACGACCGTGACGGCGACGAGCATTACGACATTGTTTCTGCTTATCAGAAAAGTATGCGTGGCTCAGACCCCGACGCAGCACTGCACTACCTTGCACGGCTGCTTGAAGCAGGCGACCTGCCGAGTGCATGCCGCAGGCTGATGGTGTGTGCGTGCGAAGATGTAGGGCTTGCGTATCCGCAGATAATCCCTATAGTCAAAGCAGCCGTTGACGCTGCACTTATGGTCGGTCTGCCCGAGGCACGGATTCCGCTTGCAGACGCTGTAATACTTGTTGCAACTTCACCAAAGAGCAACAGCGGTGCAGGTGCAATTGACGCCGCCCTTGCAGATGTGCGAAGCGGCAATATAGGTCCCATACCCCGTCAGCTCCAGAACAAGCATTATGACGGCGAGGACGCAGAGGTAAAGGGGCAGAACTATATTTATCCGCACAATTATCCCAATCACTACATTTATCAGCAGTACCTGCCCGACGCAATAAAAGACGTCCGCTATTATGAGTACGGCGAAAACAAGAACGAGCAGGCATTTAAAAAATACTGGGACAAAATCAAGAATGATGAATGATGAATTATAAATGATAAATTTCGGGTCGCTTTGCTCCGATTATATAATAGGTGTTGGCGAAGTCCACCATTAATTCATAATTAATAATTTATAATTGAAATATGACGAGAAAAGAAAGAACGCTTAACGCAATTGAAATACTGAAAAAAGAATATCCCGAAGCAGTGTGTTCGCTCACGGCGTCAAATCCGTTTGAGCTGCTCGTGGCAACACGCCTGTCGGCACAGTGTACCGACGCAAGGGTTAACCTCGTAACGCCCGCTCTTTTTGAACGATACAAAACTCTTGACGACTATGCCAACGCCGAGCAGAGCGAGGTTGAGGAAATTATTAAGTCCTGCGGATTCTACAGGGACAAGGCAAAGTCCATTATCGGTATGGCACAAAAAATCCGTGATGATTTCGGCGGTACGGTTCCCGATAATATAGAGGACTTAATAACGCTTCCCGGCGTAGGCAGAAAAACGGCAAATCTTATTGTCGGCGACGTTTACGGCAAAGAGAGTATTGTTGTTGACACGCACTGTATTCGCATTACAAACCGTATAGGCCTTGTAAACGTCAAAGAGCCTGTAAAGATTGAAACTGAACTGAAAAAGGTTGTTCCAAAGGACGAAGGCTCGGACTTCTGCCACAGGATTGTGCTGTTCGGCAGGGATACCTGTACGGCACGTAAACCTAAGTGCGACGGATGTCCTATGTACAGTAACTGCAAACGGGTCGGTGTTAAATGAACAGGTCAAATATAATTCTTATTGGTATGCCGGGCAGCGGCAAAAGTACCTGCGGCGTGCTTGCCGCAAAGGCACTCCTCAAAAATTTTTACGATACCGATTTGCTTCTGCAGGGGCTTGAACAACAAAGGCTGCAGGACATAATCGACGGCAGGGGAATAGAATACTTTATTTCTGCCGAGGAAAAGGCAATTCTGTCGCTTAACCTTAATGCTACCGTTATAGCAACGGGCGGCAGCGTTATCTATTCACAAAAGGCGATGCAGCACCTTCAAAAAATGGGAAAAGTTATCTATTTGCATCTTGCCTTTGACACTATGGTTAACCGCATAAGCAATATAACAACCCGTGGCGTTGTTATGAAAAAAGGCAGTTCACTTGCTGATATGTACAGCGAGCGTTTGCCGCTTTACCGCAAATATGCAGACTATGTTATCGACTGCAGCGGCGACACCGTTGAACAGACGGTAAAAAAGATTACAGAGGTTATTTTATGAAAAAAATAATAACGCTTATCTTGGCTTTAATAATTACAATTACGGCACTCGGTTTTTCGGGTATGCCTGCCTTTGCGTTTGCCCCGAGCGTAAGCACGGGATTGCAGAAAAATCCGTATTACGCAGGCAGGGAAATTGCCGACAGTTCACTTGAAGAATTCACCGTCGGTAATTCCGTAAGCAAAAAATACGGCGGCAAAACTTACTATACAAACGGTACTCAACTTTCAAAACGCCTTGCCGACGCACTCGAAAGCAGAAGCCGTACAGTTACGCTTTACTATCTTTCCACTTCTGTTCTCAGAACCTCAAACTCCATAATAAATACTATGGACCGCATTTTTGCAGAGGCAACAGACGACTCGTTCAGGTCAACCTGTACGGGCGGCGACTATCAGCGTTGGTCGATGGACAGCTGGGAGGCAGATACCTATATTGATAATTACGACGGCTCGTATTATTATTACAGAATTCCGATAACCTATTATTATTACGACACCGCCGCACAGGAAAAGCAGGTAAACGCAGTTGTTAACAGCTTTGTAAACGGACTTGACACAAACAGTATGTCTGATTACCAAATTATAAAAGCGGTTCATGATTTTATCTGCGACAATACAGTTTACTGCTACGACGCACTCGATGATTTTGAAAGCAACAAATATGCTTACAGTGCGTACGGTGCACTTGTTAAGGGCAGTTGTGTGTGCCAGGGCTACTCGCTTGCGTTTTACCGACTTTGCAAAGAACTCGGCTACAGTGCAAGGATTATTACGTCAGAGTATTATGACTGGAGTACTTACAGTTACAGCGGTCATGCGTGGAATCTTGTAGGCGTGGGCGACTACTACTATTATGTTGACGCCACATGGGATGACGAGGACGAAGGCGTTAACTATGATTACTTCCTTGTTAACTATAAGAATCTTCGTGTAAATGACGACGCACAGGAACACGTCCCCGAGGAAAAATACTTTGACGGCGATTACTATTACAGTACTTACGGCGACTATATTGACGAAAACAACTACAACGCAAACGACCCCTATCTTTTGTCAAACTGCGTAATGTCGCTCAGCGGGAATACATATACTTACAGCGGCAGTAAAATTTGCCCGGGCGTTACTGTTATATCCCCTTATTATACGGAACTCAGCAGCGATAATTATCGCACTTATTACAAGGCAAACATCAACACAGGCAACGCAAAGGCGTTTGCCGAGGGCGTCGGTGATTACCACGGAACTTCGCACAGACAGTTTAAGATTAAGCCAAAAAAGATGGGCAATCTTTCAATTGTCAGCGGCGGCAGAGCGGCAACCTCGCTTAAACTCAAGTGGACTGCGGCGGGAGGCAGCGTAAGCGGATATAAAATCGAATATTATAAAAACGGAAAGTGGTCGGTTGTTGCAACGGTTACAGGCGGCAGCAGCAACACCGCAACCGTTAAATCACTTACTCCTGCCAAGTCTCACAAGTTCAGAATAAGAGCATATAAGATGGCTTCAAAGCAGGTGCTTTACGGTGCTTACAGCAACGTTTACACCACATGCACAACGCCTAAAACTCCTGCTCTTACGCTAAAAACTGCTAAAAAATCAATAACTGCAAGCTGGAAAAAGCTCGACGCCACAGGCTACGAAGTTCAGCTAAGCACAAAAAGCAACTTCAAGTCGGGCGTTAAAAAGTACACGCTTGGCAGCAAAGCAACCTCTAAAAAAATCGGCTCACTCAAATCTAAAACCAAATATTTTGTAAGAGTGCGTTCATATAAAACAATTGGCGGCAAAAAATACTATTCGGCGTGGAGCACTGTCAAATCGCTGAAATGTAAATAAAACTCTTGATATTCAACTGCTTTAATGATATTATAGTAAAAATAATTTTTTGGAGGTACAGATATGAACGGTTACGGCGACAAATTTGTAAAAGAAGGACTCACCTTTGACGATGTGCTTCTGATTCCTGCTAAATCAGACGTTACACCCGACGGAGTAGACCTTCACACAAAACTTACAAACAACATCACACTCAACATTCCTCTTATGACTGCGGCAATGGACACAGTTACCGAATCACAAATGGCAATTGCAATTGCCCGTGAAGGCGGTATCGGTGTTGTTCATAAGAATATGACAATTGAGGACCAGGCAACGGAAGTTGACAAAGTTAAAAGGTCAGAAAACGGCGTTATTGCCAATCCGTTTTATCTCTCTCCTGCTCACACAGTACGTGATGCAGACGCTCTTATGGGCAAGTATCACATCAGCGGTGTTCCGATTTGTGAAGACGACGGCACCCTCGTGGGTATTCTTACAAACCGTGACCTTCGTTTCCTTACGGATTTTGATATCCGCATTGCAGACGTTATGACCCCTAAAGAGCAGCTCATCACAGGTCCTGCTCACACAACGCTGGATGATGCAAAGAAAATTCTTATGAAGTCCAAGGTCGAAAAACTTCCGCTTGTAGATTCAAACGGCAAGCTTACAGGACTTGTTACAATAAAGGATATTGAAAAGGCTGTTAAGTATCCGAACACAGCACGTGATAAGAACGACAGACTTCTTTGTGCAGCGGCTCTCGGCGTAACAGCAGACGTGCTTGACAGAGCAAAGGCTCTTGCAGACGCAGGCGTTGACGCATTTGTTCTCGACTCTGCACACGGTCACTCCAAAAATATTATCGAAAATGTTACCAAGGTTAAAAATGCGTTTCCGCATATCGACCTTATCGCAGGCAATGTTGCAACTGCAGATGCTACCGAGGCACTTATCAAAGCAGGTGCAGACGCAGTTAAAATCGGTATCGGTCCGGGTTCAATCTGCACAACCCGAGTTGTTGCAGGTATCGGCGTTCCGCAGATTACCGCAATTTACGACTCTGCCGAAAGAGCAGATAAGTTCGGCATTCCGATTATCGCAGACGGTGGTATCAAGTACTCGGGCGAAATTGTTAAGGCTATCGCCGCAGGCGGCAGCGTAGTAATGGTCGGCTCGCTTGTAGCAGGCTGCGAGGAGTCGCCGGGCGAAACAGAAATCTGGCAGGGCAGACAGTTCAAGGTTTATCGTGGTATGGGCTCGCTCGGAGCAATGAATCACGGCTCGGCTGACAGATATTTCCAGAAGGGTTCAAAGAAGTTTGTTCCCGAAGGCGTAGAAGGACGTGTTCCTTATAAGGGAGCTCTTTCAGATACAGTGTTCCAGATGATGGGCGGTCTCCGCTCGGGTATGGGATATGTAGGTTGCCATACTATTGAGGAACTCCGCACAAATGCAAAATTCATCAAAATCACAGGTGCAGGTCTTATTGAAAGCCATCCGCACGATGTTTATATCACTAAGGAAGCACCTAACTATTCAGGCAACAAATAAGGTGATTTAATGGCTGATCAACTGACACGCTGGCAAAAATTCAAGCGATTTTTAAAGCGTAATATGACTCCCACCTGGGCGATGCACTTTTCGTACCAGGTGCTGTCTTTTATTATCTCGGTTGCTATGGTGCTGGGTGTTGCCACTTACGCTTTTACAAAATCGTACGACGAACGCAAACTGACTTTTGTAGACGGCTTTACCGTGATTGCCCACTCGGGAGCATTTGACACTCCACGCAACTCAATGGAGTCAATCAATAAGTCAATCGAGTACGGCGTTGGCGGAATTGAGGTTGATGTTCGTCAGCGACCCGACGGTACGGTTGTTATCGGCAATGATATTATAGCTACCAATTCAAGCGGTATCGAACTCAAACTCGTCTTTGACGCAGTTAAAAACACCGATATCAAAATTGATATAAATGTCAGAGAAACACGACTCCTGCCCGAACTTTATACGATGATAACGTCTTACGGCTACGAAGACAGGGTCTTCCTCACAGGCATTGAAGAGTGGAACATTAACGCCGTTAAAGAGAATTGCCCTGGAATAGATTTTTATATAACGTATATCCCGAGCAGAATTAAAATCTTTTCAACCGACTATCAGCAAAAGCTCATCAAAATGCTCGAAAGAACGGGTGCCTGCGGTATTCAGTGCAATCACGCAAACGCATCTCGCACGCTGTCAGATTTATTGCACGACAACGGCTATAAACTGTCTGTATGGACGGTTGATAAGTATTATCATATGAAAAGGGCACTTGTAAATAAGCCCGACGTGATTATCACTAACCATCCTGATGAACTTCAGCAGGTTATCGACGACTGGGGACACGAAGGCGGTTCGTAACGAACCGCCCCAGACTGTCGACAAAGGGCATAACCACGCCTATAAAATAAAAAAATGAGATTAAATCTTGTAGGGGCGGATATCATCCGCCCGCTAAAAAACAGATACCTGAGAATTATAAATGCCTTGGAAACATCGAATTTCCAAGGCATTTGGCGTTTTTCGTTTTTTGCGAACAAGCGGTACCATCGTACAGCAAAGTTCGCAATAAAACGAAATTCTGCACCTTTCTCAAAAGTCTGACAGCGTGTAGACCTTAATTATCAGGTTTGTCTACACGCTGAAGCGGTTCGTAACGAACCGCCTAACATAATAAAAATATTCAATTTTATTAAAATTATACTTGACGATTAGCCCCATTTGTGCAATAATAGTAGGGCAACAAATCGAGGTGTGGCTCAGTTTGGTAGAGCACCACGTTCGGGACGTGGGGGCCGCAGGTTCAAATCCTGTCACCTCGACCAAAATAATAGACGGTATCGCCGATACCGTCTATTATTTTTTTTTTAAAAGGCAGGATTTGAACCTCGGGGAGGTCTGAGCGTTAAGAAAACATCACAGTGTGATGTTTTTAGCGAGGAGCGTGAGGCGGGTACCGAAGCCGTAAGGCTTGGGTCGCCGAGCGGATAGCATGCGAGCAAAGCGAAGCAGGCGGCAAATCCTGTCACCTTGATAAATCACGGCAGGGATTCTATGCCACTGCCGTGATTAATAATCCCTTAGAAACAATACATTAATAGGTTTCTAATTATCAAAACTGAATAATCCTGCTTTAAATGATAGAAGAACATTATACAGTAAAACAAATAGTTTAATACAATCAATTTTATCCGGATTTCTTGTGTTCATACCATGTGAAATCATATTTCTGTTTAATTTGTTATTGTATTTGTTACTGAAATCCTCAGCATTTTCAAATAGTTTCCTTACTAATTCATAAGTAACTTTTAACGGGGCTAAATTAACGTCTTTGTAATTGTTAGCAGTTTCAACTGCTTTATTGGCAAGTTTTCGCCACACATCTTTGTTTTTTTCTTGTTTCGTAATAAATATTGAATCAATCAAAGCAAACAAACACAGTGTACAAGCTGTATATTGCTCGTTCTCAAAACAACTAATTGCATTATCAAAAGTGATACAATTAAGCTCGTTTTCATCAATGTATTGTTTTAGATTAGTGTACAATAGTTTCAATCCATCTTCATCTAGTTTTGATAACATAAACTCATCCGCTTCATGAGATGTTTGCGGAGCAAGTTTTGCGATGCCATCGCCTTTTTCAGAATTTGGCAGCATGGGTACCCACCCATACTCCACCCATCTGTCGCAACTTTCTTTTTGCTCTTTTGTATAGTTTTTTGCTCTTTCTTCAATTTTCTCAATAAATGAAGCGAATAATTTCTGATAATCTAAAGTAATTAGTTTTTCTAATGATGAATAAAAACTATTGATTCTATCATCATACTTTGTTGTAAACAGTAATTCAAATAAGTTCATATTGCCGCTGTCAATAAAATTATTGTGTTAACTCTTGGTACATTTTCATTAGCTCTGCGACGCATTCGCTCTCGGTCATATTTCGCCAATCAAAGCCGTATGCCTGCATAACTGCCTTGATTGGCGAAATATGACCGAG
>SVQF01000046.1 GCA_015065445.1 Oscillospiraceae bacterium
AGTGGTTCGGTCCGCCGTAGTGTGCGGAGGAAACTCTGTAACAACAGCACCGCCCGTGCTGACAGCCTCACGTCTGCGATTCGTTTGCACGCAGATAGTCGGTACCGAGTCCGCAACCGAGAACAACAACTGTTCTGCCGCCTGAACTCATTGCACCGATATGTGCCGCCGAGTCAACGCCGAGGGCTCCTCCGCTTACAATCACAGCACCGCACTGTGCAATACCCTCCGACAGCAGTTTAGCCGCTTTGAGCGAGTACTCGGACGCTTTGCGTGTTCCGACTATGCTGATTGAAAGTCTGTCCTTAAGGCACAGAATATCGCCATCTACGTAAAGTACCGCAGGCGGACGTTTGATACTTTTGAGTATTTCGGGATATCGGCTGTCGCCGTAGGTTACTATATCCCAGCCGTTACGGTCACATTCGTCCGCAACACGCTGTGCGTCGTCAAGCGTTACAGATGCAAGGCGGTCAATCTTGGCTGCCGTGAAACCGCTACACGCCGCCCATTCAAGAATAGAGGCATTGTACAGACCTTCGGGCGAGTCAAAAAAATCAAGCATTGCTTTGACATCTGAGTTGACACCAACGCCGAGCTGATACCAAATCCAGTAAAGTGAATTATCCACTACGCATCATCTCCCACATCGTAATAGACGCAGCGACCGAGGCGTTAAGGCTCTCCGCCCTGCCCTTCATCGGGATTGTAACGGTGAAGTCGGCAAGGTCAATCACTTCTTTACTTACTCCGTTTGCCTCGTTTCCGATAACGCATACGGTTTTAGCTATAAAATCAACAGCAGATATGCTGCGTGCAGACTGCTTTGGAACAGTTACAACAATACAGTAGTATTCGCTTCGCAGTGCATTAAGTGTGTCGCACAGCGAATCGGTCTGTATTATATTCATACGCAGAACCGAACCCATAGAGGCACGCAGTACCTTTGGATTGTATATATCGCACCCGCCGTAGATAATAAGCGAGTCAATGCCGAGTGCCTCGGCTGTTCTGATTACCGAGCCGACATTACCCGGGTCCTGCAAGTTATCGAGTGCAAGCACTCTTTTGCCGAGAGGTCTTTTGCTGTTTTGCATCTCGCACACTGCGAAAATGCCCTGAGGCGATTCGGTGTCCGACAGTTTGCTGCTTACTTCTTCGGTTATAATGTAAGCACTGCCGCTGATGTTGCACAGTGATTCAACCTCGTCGGGATATTTTTGCATAACCTTTTCGGTAACAAAAAGCTGCCTTACCTTATAAACAGAATTAAGGACATCAAAACAAAGCCTTGCACCTTCGAGTACGAAGAGTCCTTGCTCCCTGCGGGCAGAAGCAGAGTTAATCAGCTTTTTTGTGTCCTTAACTAATTTGTTGGTTTTACCTGAAATTATTTGCATCAAGTGATTTCTCCCATACACATATGTGCTTCTTTTCGGGCAGTGCCCATTATTTGTTTAAACAAATCACAGTATATTATTTATATAATATACATTATATGCGAAAAAATTTCAATACTTAATTTTAAAAAAAGAAAAAATCCGTCTGTCGACGGATTTTAATTATGATTGTTCTTTAACTTTGCTGTACGCCCTGTCTATTGCTTTAGAAGTAAGACTCAACATTTGCGTTGTTATGCGGTCGAATCTTATCAGCTTTTTGAAAAGTTCAATTATTACCGACAGCAACAGCGAAAGAGTGAACAGAACAATCGGTATTTCCCACCATTTACCAAAGGAATAGATAAAATCGTTCAGATATATTCCCCGAATAAATGTGTGGGTAAGAAAGATGTTCATTGAGTGTTTTCCAAAGAAATACAGCACCTTGCGGATTGCGATTGTGTCGAGCAAAAACTCGTAGCAAAAAATAATTATAACGGTTGGAATAACCGCAAAACGCACCTCGTAAAACTTGCTTGCCATAAGGCAATGATACAGATAAATCAGTACGAAGCACAGAGCTGCCATACCTACAAATTTTACGGGTTTGTTGAGTTTTTCCGCTTTGCCGCTGAGCCACTTTACATTTGCAAAACGCACAAGCAGATTGTGTTTTGCAAACACCATACCGAACAAAAACGCACACTGAAAACTCACAAAAGAACTTGCCTCGTAAGGCACTTTGAATATGCGTGGTAACGCAAACGAAAGAACCAGAACAGCAACGCTGCCGAAGCGGTCAAGCAGCACCACAAACAGCGGTGCAGTCAGTATAAACAGCACTGCAAGGCTCATATACCACCACGTGCCGCAAAAATAATTTACGCCGAAAAGTTTGCCGAGTCCGAGAAAATTTGTTGCCATACGAACTAATCCCGACGCCGTTTCGGTAATTGTGGTACCAAAAAAGAAAACACGGTAAGTTCTGCCGTCTATCAGCTGGCAGATTATGTAAGACAAAACAACTATCAGCCAAAAGCCGCTCATAGTTTTAATATACCTTGCGGCAGTCCATTTTGTTATATTACGGGGTGTGAGTTTTTCACGCTTTGTCATATTTTTAAACGAAAGATACAGCCCGTAACCCGTAATAAAGGCGTAAAGACTGACGCATATTTTGAACGAGTTTGAAAACATCGCAACCCAGTGTTGACCAAACGGCGAAAAATCTATGCCCCGACCTGCATAACGTTGCGGCAACGAATAGCAGTGGTGAAACACCATCATAATAATCGCCACTCCCTTTAGGGCGGTTGAATTTGCTTTGGAAAAGACTTTCTTATTCTCCATCATATGTCCTCACAACAATTAATTTTTTGCACATAACATACAACAATAAAAAGGAGTAAAGGTTACAAACTTTTTTCAGTCTGCATCAGAACATAAATAAAAATACTGATTACAGCATCGATTACTGTAAAGTTTTTTAAAAACACCTCTTATTTATATCTCAAATTTTCTCTGTTATTTTACTTGTTACAACCGCCTCTTATATTCGATTGTTAAAATCATTTTTTGATATCGTATTTTGAATACATAATTATTATAGCATTTGTGATATAATAAGTCAAGAAATGATTAAGAAGGAATGGTTTGAGTGAGCAGATTTATCCCTAAGAAAGCAGAAAAAGAGGTTATCTCCATACGCATAGACACCGAGTTGTTAAAAGAAGTTGACAAGACTGCGGCAAAATCCGACATAAGCCGAAACGAGCTAATTGTGCAGTGCGTTGAATTTGCACTGTCAAATCTCGACAGTGACAGCAAGAAAAACTTATTATTAGACTTAGACAAAATGAACGGAGCACGCAAATAACGTGCTCCGTTCATTTTACACAAAGAAAAACACCGTCATAATGACGGTGTTTAATTTACTAAATTAAAGTGCAGCCTTTGCAGCCTCTGTGAGTGCTGTGAAAGCAGTTGGGTCGCTGATTGCGATTTCTGAAAGCATCTTTCTGTTGAGGTCGATGCCTGCTTTCTTAAGACCGTTCATAAATGTTGAGTAGTTCATACCGTTTGCTTTGCATGCAGCAGAGATACGGGTAATCCACATTCTTCTGAAATCTCTCTTCTTCTGCTTTCTGCCGATATATGCATACTGACCGCTCTTCATTACAGCCTGCTTAGCTGTGCGGAAAAGAGCGTGCTTTGAGCCGTAGTAACCCTTAGCTGCCTTTAATACTTTCTTTCTTCTTTTGCGAGTCATCATCGCACCTTTTACTCTTGCCATTGTTAATACCTCCGTTAGTTGAGTTTATAAAAATTGTTAATTTGCTTTAATCAGATTATTTGTAAGGGATAAGTCTCTTGCACTGCTTCTGATTGGTAACATCGGCAACAACCTGCTTGCGAAGATTTCTCTTACGCTTGGTTGACTTCTTAGTAAGGATATGCGATGTGTAAGCATGTGATCTTTTAACTTTACCGCTCTTAGTGGTCTTAAAGCGTTTTTTAGCACCGCTGTGTGTCTTAATCTTAGGCATAATTTATTCCTCCAATTTAAATAATTACTAACTTATTTAGAAGCCTTGGGCGACATAAACATAAGCACCTGTCTGCCCTCAAGCTTAGGTTTTTTATCAACAACTGCGTCTTCTGCGAGTTCTTCGGCAAAACGGTTCATATTGGCAACCGCAAGGTCAGAGTGAGCCATTTCACGGCCTCTGAGCCTGATAGATGCCTTGACCTTGTCGCCCTTTGACAAGAACTTGCGAGCCTGATTGACTTTAGTGTTAAAATCGCCGATGTCAATGTTGATTGAAAGACGGATTTCTTTAGTCTCAACAATCTTTTGCTTTTTGCGATTTTCTTTTTCACGCTTCTGCTGTTCGTATCTGTACTTGGAATAGTCCATTATTTTGGCAACGGGCGGCTTTGCCTGCGGTGCGATTTTAACCAAATCTACACCCTTGGCGTCGGCAAGCTGCTGTGCCTCTTTGGCACTCATAATGCCGAGTTGTTCGCCTGTGTCCGAAATAACACGAAGTTCCTTGTCTTTGATTTCGCCGTTAAGCTGTGGAGCGTCCTTGCTGATAAATAACACCTCTCTAAATGATTTGTGTGTTCAGTTATGAGTTTTGTAATCAGTAAAACTCTGACCGAAACAAAAAATAAGTACGAACGCAGTCCGCCCGTACTTAAATAAACAGATTAAGTATTGCCCTCTTTACTCACGCTGGAGGGGAGAACGGGTCGTTCTGCTTTGTTGTGCAGATATAATAGCATAAAAAAAGTGCTTTGTCAAGCACCTTTTTTAATCAAGAATATTTAATGATAAATTATGAATGATGAATTCAGGGTGCTAGCCGCACAGGCATTATATAATGGGTGTGGGCAACGCCCACCCTTAATTCATCATTTATCATTCATAATTCAAATTGCTCACACAGTGAGCCCTTGAGCCTTGCGTCTTTGGTCTTGAGTCTGTGTTCACAAAGTGAACACCTCGGCACCCGACCCCCTACTTACGTTTTCTCGGAGGAGCGATATAGTCGTCGCCGTAATACTCACGGTTCATCTGTTCGTCGAGTTCACGCTGACGGCGGCGTTTTTCTTCTATTCGCTTTTTGTCCTTGTGCATACGCTTTGCAAATACGAGTATATAAAGCACTACGAGTGCAATCAGCACAAGTAGCACGGCAAGCACTTCTTTGCGACCGAAAAAGCTCTGCATTTTATTCTTGACAGTAAGAAAAGTTGAGAGTTCAACGTTTTTTGCTGCCACAAGGTCCACTGTTGCTATAACTTTGTCGGCATAGATAACCTCAGCCTTGCAGACTCTGTCGCCCTGCTTGATTGGTGCATCGAGTTTTTGCGGCGGGTCAACAGGTTTGATTATAACTGCCGAAGGGTCAAGCGACACGGGAACAAGCGTTGTAACGTCAGCCGCTGCAACAAGCTGGACGGTGTCGGCGTCCTTGCCGTTTTCTACAGGGACTTCGTGAACAAGGTCGTTCATTCTTATAACCGTAGAATACTTGAGAGAGTCGAACGCCCAGTCAAAAATTGTTGCGGCGTCGATAAACGAACACTTTGTATCTATGCCCTTCAGCTTTTTAATCGGTGCGTCCATAACGACTGCAAGGTAATTATAGCCGTCCTTTGCAGCCTTTGTGATAACGCAGTAACCAGCCTGTGATGTGGAGCCTGTTTTAATACCCTCGGCGTACTCGTAGTAATAAGTAACGTGGTACTTATCAAGCATAAAATTGGTGTGAATAAAAGTTGTGCCGTCGTACACATACTGCTGCGTTGTGGCGATTTTTGTGAACGTGTCGTCCTGAAGTGCCTCAAGCGTGATAGTAGCCATATCCGAGGCAGTGGTGTAGTGGTTTTCGTCGTGGAGTCCGTCGGGGTTTACGAAGTTTGTGTTTTCGCATCCGATTGACTTTACCCAGTCGTTCATCATCTTGACAAACGCAGGAATTGAGCCTGCCACGTATTCGGCAAGCACTTCGCACGCATCGCAGGCGGAGTGTACCATTGTGAGATAAAGCAGTTGCTCAATAGTGAGCTCGTCACCTGCTTTGAGTCCTGCGACCTGAGCACCTGTATTTGCAAGCACAAGAATTGCCGACTCGCTGACCTTGGTTTTTGCCTGAAGGTCGTCCACATTATTGATTGTAACCATTGCAGTTACTATCTTTGTAAGCGATGCGGGAAACTTCTTTTTATCCTGATTTTTAGCGGCGATTACGGGAAATTCGTCATCGTCGAGGTTTATGAGCATATACGCATCGGAGTACATTTTGGACGTAACTTTATAAAGCGGTTCGTTATGTTCCTTTGCCGATGCGGTGAACGGCACACTCAGTACCGTAAGCGATAATATGATTAATGTCAAAAAAACTGACAAGGTTTTTTTCATACTCTTGACACCTGCCGAAATAAATTATATCATATATAATAGCACAAACTAATTTATATTACAAGAATGATTTACGGAGAAAAATATGGTCTATATAACTGGCGACGTCCACGGGGATATAAGTTTTTTCAAAAATCCCGAACTGCGTAAACTCACAGAAGACGACACGCTGATAATCTGCGGAGATTTCGGTTTTTTGTGGGATGGCAGCGACAGAGAGAAGAAAGCTCTTGAAACGCTGAAAAAGAAGAAGTACACAATCTGCTTTGTTGACGGGGCTCACGAAAATTTTGATATGCTGGGTGCTTACCGTCCGTACAGATACAAGGGCGGAAACGCACACAAAATTGCGGACAACATCTATCACCTTTGCAGGGGCGAGATTTTTACATTTGAAAAAAAGACTTTCTTCTGTATGGGCGGCGGCGAAAGCGAAGACGCAGAAATGCGTACTCCGGGTGAAAGCTGGTGGAAAGAAGAAATACCGAACTCGGAGGAACTTCTGAACGGTGCAAAGAACCTTAAAGACGCAAATTACGAAGTGAACTATGTTCTTACCTATGAGGCACCCGCAATTGCAAAAGATTTTATAAGACTGCACACAAACCAGAACGTTCATATGACTCCGCTCAACACTTACCTGCAGGAGCTTATGAAGAGCGTTGATTACAACCACTGGTACTTTGGCTCGCTGCATATGGATTTGAACATAAGCAAAAAGATGACAGCCGTATTTAACAAAGTGATAAAGATAAGATAGTACGAAAGGCTATCTTATTTTTATTTTGTATATGTAAAGCTGTACTTGACATAAACAAGTTGCAGTTGTAAAATAAAAAGTGCAAAAATAGTATTCGATAAAAGGAGTGGATTATTTTGAACGAATACATTGAAAGCGTAATTAAAAGAGTAGAACAGCGTGACAGCGAAAAGCCTGAATTTATTCAGTGCGTAAAAGAAGTTTTGCGTTCACTCGAGGGCGTTGTTGCAGAGAGACCCGAACTTGAGGAGTTCGATATTCTCGGCAGAATGGTTGAACCTGAAAGATTCATATGTTTCCGTGTTGCATGGGTTGACGACAACGGCAAAACTCAGGTTAACAGAGGTTTCCGTGTTCAGTTTAACTCGGCAATCGGTCCTTACAAGGGCGGACTTCGTTTTCACCCGAGCGTAAACGCATCTATTATGTACTTCCTCGGTTTTGAGCAGACGTTCAAAAACTCTCTTACAGGTCTCCCCATGGGCGGCGGTAAGGGTGGTTCGGACTTTGACCCACGTGGAAGAAGCAACGGCGAAATTATGCGTTTCTGCCAGGCATTTATGACTGAACTTCAGCGTCACATCGGTCCTGACGTTGACGTACCTGCAGGCGACATCGGTGTAGGCGGCAGAGAAATCGGCTACCTGTTCGGTCAGTATAAGAGAATCCGTGACGCTTACGAAAACGGCGTTCTGACAGGTAAGGGTCAGACATACGGCGGCTCGCTCATCCGCCCTGAAGCAACCGGCTTTGGTGCTGTTTACTACGCTTGCGAAGTATTTAAGCACGAAAACGACGACATCAAGGGCAAGACTTTCGCTCTTTCGGGATTTGGTAACGTTGCATGGGGTGCTGCAAAGAAGATTGCAGAACTCGGCGGCAAGGCAGTTACAATCTCAGGTCCTGACGGATATGTTTACGACCCGGACGGTATCGTAACAGACGAAAAGATTAACTATCTTCTTGAGATGCGTGCATCGGGCAGAGATAAGGCACAGGATTATGCAGATAAGTTTGGCTGCGAATTCCATCCGGGCGAAAAGCCGTGGGGCGTTAAAGTCGACGTTGCAATGCCTTGTGCTACACAGAACGAAGTTACGCTTGAAGAGGCTAAAAAGATTATTGCTAACGGCACAAAGTACTACATAGAAGTTGCTAATATGCCTACAGCAGAGGACGCATTTGACCTCTTTATGGAAACAGAAGGCGTTATCATCGCTCCTTCAAAGGCTGTTAACGCAGGTGGTGTTTGCGTATCGGGTCTTGAAATGAGCCAGAATTCACAGCGTCTCCGCTGGACAGCAGAAGAAGTTGATGAAAGACTTCATAACGCTATGATAGAAATCCACAGGATTTCTATGGAGGCAGCTGCTCGCTACAATATGGGCTACAACCTCGTTGCAGGTGCAAATATTGCAGGCTTTGAAAAAGTTGCTCAGGCAATGATTGAGCAGGGTATCTATTAATAATAAACAAAAAGCACTCCGCAGGGACACCCTACGGAGTGTTTTTTGTTTTAGTTAAATGTAAATTCCCCGTCTTTGAAATCGACAGTGCATTTACTGTTCGGTTTTATTTTTTCCTCAAGGATTAATTCACTGATTGGGTCTTCAATCTTTGACTGAATTGCCCTTCTGAGCGGTCTTGCACCATAGGTTTTGTCAAACCCTGCGTCTGCGAGTGCCGACACTGCCGCATCGGTAAACTCAGCGGTGATATCCATATCCTCAAGACGCTTTGTAAGGGTTTTGAGCATTCTGCGTGCAATCTCCTCAATATCGCTCTTTTCAAGCTGCGTGAAAACAATAATCTCGTCGAGTCTGTTAAGGAACTCGGGCTTGAAAGTTCGCTTGAGGTCGGGCATAACAAGTTCTTCAATTGTCTTGTTTGAGTCTTCTTCAGACGAGCCGAAACCGAGCGTATTTGTGCCGTCGGTAAGTTTTGCCGCACCGACATTTGAAGTCATAATTATAATGGCATTTTTAAACGACACCTTTCTGCCCTGCGAGTCGGTAAGCACGCCGTCCTCGAGTATCTGCAGGAGCATATTGAACACGTCGGGGTGCGCCTTCTCAATCTCATCAAACAGCACCACGCTGTACGGCTTGCGACGGATTTTTTCGGTAAGCTGTCCGCCCTCGTCAAATCCGACGTAACCCGGAGGAGAACCGATGAGTTTTGACACCGTATGCTTTTCCATATATTCGGACATATCGAGTTTAATAATGGCATTCTCGTCGCCGAACATAGCCTCGGCAAGAGTTTTGCAAAGTTCGGTTTTTCCAACGCCCGTAGGACCGAGGAAGATAAACGAGCCAATCGGTCTGTTGGGGTTTTTGAGTCCTACTCTGCCACGGCGGATAGCCTTTGCAATTGAGGACACAGCCTTATCCTGACCGACAATTCGCTTGTGCAGAATGTTCTCCATATCAAGCAGACGTTCGCTCTCCTCTTTGGTGAGCTGACTTACAGGAATACCCGTCCACGACGAAACAACAGCTGCAATCTCGTCAGTTGTAACAGACTTTACCTCGTGTGAAGAGGAGTTACGCCACTTCTCTTTTTCGCCGTCGAGAAGCTCTTTGAGGCTGTTTTGCTTGTCACGGTACTTAGCTGCAGACTCAAAGTCCTGAGAAGTGATTGCGGACTGCTTTTCCTGTTCGAGCCGCTTGATTTCGTCTTCCATATCCTTTAAGTTCTGCGGCATTGTAAAGGTCTTGAGCCTTACAACAGACGCAGCCTCGTCGATAAGGTCAATTGCCTTGTCGGGAAGAAATCTGTCTGCTATATAGCGTGAGGACATCTTAACAGCATTTTCAATTGCCTCGTCAGTAATTTTTACTTTGTGGTGAGCCTCGTATCTGTCACGCAGGCCACGGAGAATTTGTACTGTTTCCTCCTCGGTCGGCTCGCCGACAGTAACGGGCTGAAAACGTCTTTCGAGTGCGGCGTCTTTTTCGATATTCTTACGGTACTCGTCAATTGTGGTAGCACCGATTACCTGCATTTCGCCTCTTGCGAGCGAGGGTTTAAGGATATTTGCAGCGTCAACTGCACCTTCTGCCGCACCTGCACCCATAATGGTATGCACCTCGTCAATAAAGAGGATTACGTCCTTAGCCGCTTTAACCTCGTCCATCGCCTTTTTGATTCGCTCCTCAAAGTCGCCACGATACTTGGTGCCTGCGACCATTGAGGTGAGGTCAAGTGCAACAATCTTTTTGCCACGGAGCATTTCGGGGACTTCGTCCTGAACAATCTTGAGTGCCAGTCCCTCGGCGATTGCCGTTTTGCCTACGCCCGGTTCACCGATAAGGCAGGGATTGTTTTTGTTGCGGCGTGAGAGTATCTGAATAACACGCTTTATCTCGTTTTCACGACCGATTACGGGGTCGATTTTGCCCTCTTTAGCCTCGGCGGTGAGGTCGTTGCCGAACTCGTCGAGAGTAGGAGTTTTGCTCTTGCCTTTTTTTGCTGATTTGCCGCTCTGTTGCGTATCGCTCTCTCCGTTTGAAAGCGACTGAACAATCTCTTCAAGAAGTGAATTTTCGTCCACGCCGAGTTCGTTAAGGAATTTCACAGCGTATGAGTCAGTCTCTTTGATAAGTGAAATCAGAAGATGCTCTGTGCCTACAAAGGAGTGAGTCATACCTCTTGCAATCTGGAACGAGAGTTCAATTATACGCTTTGAGCGTGGTGTAAAATCATCGGGTGTGAGACGAGTGGGGTTACCTGTGCCGATTTCGGACCTGATTAACGAGTCTACGTCATCGAAATAAATACCCTTGTCGTCAAGCACTGTGGCTGCAACGCCCGTGCCTTCACGGAGCAAACCGATTAATATGTGTTCGCTGCCGATGTAGTTGTGACCGTATTCTTCGGCAGACTTGATTGCGAGGTTAAGTACCTCGTTAGCCTTTTGTGTAAAGGAGTTGAATTTGTACATAGTTAATACCCCCTTTTGAGTTTTGAGTTTTGAGTTTTGAGTTTTGAGTGTTGTGCCTCGGTGCTGCAAACTTACAGTTTTTCTCTAACAATCTGTGCTCTGAGTTTGTCGAGTGTTTCGTCAGAGAGTTCCTTGCCTGTGTCTGCGGCAAGCGTTGCGTTTTGCAGTGTGTAAAGCATATCTCCGACAGTGCTGTAAGGTAAGTCAAAGTAACCGAGAGCGATTCCGAGTCTGACAAGTGACAAGCCATTTAAGAACTCGTCGGTCTTGAGGATTCTCGCAGTTTTAAGAACGCCGAGATTACGGTAAACTTTGTCCTCGAACTCGAAGTTTTCGGCAAGTTCTTTTCGTGCTGAGCGTTCCTGATTTACAATCTGCTCGCAGATGGCGGTTACGTTGTCAATCGCACTTTTTTCGCTTATGCCGAGCGAAACCTGATTGGACAGCACGTAAAGGTCGCCCGTTCCGTTTTTATAGAGTTCACGGAGGTTGAGACCGAGTTTGCCCACCATAGACGACAGTTTGTATATTGCCCTTTGCTGACTCAGTGCAGGCAGGTGGAGTATGAACGACGCCTTGAGTCCCGTTCCGAGATTTATCGGCGACGCAGTGAGAAAACCAAGTCTGTCTGAGTATGCGATTTTAAGCGACGACAGAAAAACGTCGTCGATATCGTTTGCCTTTTCGTAGGCACTTTCCAAATCCTGCCCCGCTGCAAAAGAGTTGATTTTTATATGGTCCTCTTCGCAGAGCATTACTGAAACGTCCTCTTTGTTTGACAGCATAAGCGAACCGCCCTTTTTGACAAGTTCGGGACTTGCAAGGTGCTTTTCGGCGTAAGATACAGCCTTTGAGGGCGTACAATCAGATAAGTTTACGAGTTCAAACTCGTTTGCGTGCGACGAGTTTTTAAGCGTTGCATAGAGTTTTTTGGTTACGTTTTTTCTTATTTCGTCGCTCATTCTTGACGGGAACGGAGAGTCGGCGAGGTTACGTGCCAGACGCACCTTGGAGTATAAAACGACATCGGAATTTTTGCCTTCGTTTTCGTACCATCTGCTCATTTTTATGCCTCCCCGATTTCCTTAATCTTGTCTCTGAGGACTGCAGCATCCTCAAAACGCTGTTCCTGCACCGCTTTTTTAAGGTCTGCCTTGAGCGTTTCGAGTTCGCTTTTCGGCTTTTCCTCGGGTGCGGGAGCTTCTTTTTCCTCGGTATAAGTTACGCTTTTGCCGATGTGCTTTGTTCTGCCGTGCAGTTTTTCGATGCTCGGCGTGAGCATATCGTCAAACTTGTCGTAGCAGTGAGCACAGCCGACCTGGCCTGAGTTTACAACGTCGTTAAACGACGAGCCGCAGTAGGTACATCTGTCGATGCCTGCAAGCGAATTGAGTGCCGCAGCACCCGCACCGAGAAGATTGCCGAAGAATGAGTCCATCGAGAACGGCTCGAAATTAAAATCGTTCATAACGCCGAGTTCTTTGGCACATTCGGAGCAGAGGTGCATCTCTTCACGTTTGCCGTTGATTATTCTTTTGATATGAGTATTTGCTTCTCTTTCATTACAATGTGTACATTTCATAATAAGATACCTCCATAGTTATTTTAACCTTTTTGCATCACAAACTTTGTCAGTCGATGTAAGCAAGGAGCATTTGCTTTAACTGCTTTGCCCTTATGATGTTTGCGTGTTCACGCTCGTAACCTTTAAAGTTGCTGTCGAGCACTGCCGCTGTCATAAGCCTTGCACTTTTGTCATCGATTAGTTTTTGATAATTAAGGTTATAAAGATGTGCCCTTGCGGTACGTTCGTCGATAGAATCACCGATGCTGTTTACCAAAGCCATAATAGCGTTGTCTTTGCTGTCGGCACGGGTTATCAGAATGTAACCGCCGCCTCCCCTTCGGCTTTCTATGCGATAGCCTGCCTCGGGCGTGAAGCGTGAAGTGATAACATAATTTATCTGGCTGGGCACACAGCCAAGGCGATTTGCCAAATCGTTACGCTGAATCTGAACAGTCGACTCGCCCTCGTCGAACATATCCATAATCATATCAGCAATTAAATCACTCATTTTCATTTGATAGTGTGCCTCTTTTCTCTGTTTTCTAAAAGGTCAAGGTCAAATTTAACTTTGACTTTCTTTGCCCTTCGATAATGTTATAGCACAAAGGTCAAGAAAAGTCAAGAGTTTTTTCAAAAAAATTACAAATTGATTTTAAGCAACGCCGAAAACTGTGCGTCGAACAAAAAAACAACCGCCGAAGCGGTTGCTTTTGTTAGATTTTAAAGTCCGAACGTACCCATTTCCCAGGCAGAAGAAACTCTGTTGAGAGTTCCTGTCGGCTCAGGTGGTGTTGGTTCGTCGCCTGATGCTGTAAGAACGTCTTCGCAGTTTGCTATTACAACCTTAAATTCAGGCTCTTTGTATTCAAAATTCTTTTTCATATTTCAAGCCCTCCTTTAATCAAAATAGAATGTTGCTGCTTGAGAGTAGTTGTACATACTTCTGCTGAAATCAGTGTTGCCACCCTTAGCCTTAGCATACTGAAGTGCATTCAGTGTGAGTGTACCGCCGTTGAATGTAATTGTGTACTCTGCATCAAGGTCTTCAGCCTTAATACCTGTAATGTCTACACATACTTTGTCTGTGCCTTCGACAACTGTGATTTCAGCCGCTTCGCCGTTTACAGTAGCGGTAAGACCGCTTCTTACAACCTCTTCCTCTGTTGTGTTGAGGTAGATGCGAAGTGCAGGAACTGACTTAGCAATATATGCATAACCTGCAAACTGACCGTTTGCATTATCAGAATTAAGATAACCGTATGCCTCAATATAATGTGATGCGTCTTCAGTGTTGTAGTAAGCCTGCTCACTAAATGCATCCTCGTTGTAGTTAAACTCGTCGCTGCAAGCCTTACCGTAGTCAAGCATAGCTTTTGCAAGGTTAACAAGAGCACCGTCATTGCTCTCGGCAATAATTGTTTTGCAGTAGGTTGCAACTGTTGTTGTGAAGGTGTGAACAACTGAGCCGTTTTTCTTAACTTGTACAGTAACTTCATCCTTAATCTGTGCAGGTGCTGCAAGAACAGAGATTACATATCTGCCGTCCTGTGCGTCTTTAAGCTCTGTAAGTGCTGAGCCTGTGTAGGTGTCTGTCGTAGCAGTAGGAGTCTGAGCGTCAGGGTCGTTGTAAGTTATTACAACTGTGTCGCCCTTATAATCGTCAACGTTTACGTAAAGATTCATATGAATCATATCGTTAATGCTGAGATTGAAGCCGTCCTCACGAGCCTTTTCAACCGTGTACTTGCCCTGTTCGTCTACCTCTGTTACGGGAACATAACCGTTTGCACAGTACTTCTGTGGTACAACTACATTATATGTACCGCCTGAAATATCAACATCACCCGATTTATTATAAACGAGATTTTTATTTGCAGGTACAGTTACGTCACCGCCTGTTACCTTGAGCAAGCCGCCTGCATCTGAATTGCTTTGTGCACCGAGCACGCCGTTTGTCTTTACACAGTCAGACGTATAAGTACCGCTCTCGATAGTTACATCAGAGCCGTAGTTTGCCCATACTGCATAATAATTCTGTCCTGTTACTTCACAATTCTTAAGCACTACATTTTCTGCATACCAGATGTTTGCACCGCCCACGATTGTGAGGTCTTCAAGCACTGCGTTTTTAACGGGCACGTCTGCTGCCTGCGGAAGATCGCCGAGACTGTCTGTAGTGTTGTCCTTACCGTACACGTGAAGTCCGTATGAAGTAGAATTGCGTTTCTCTCCTACGAATGTACCGTTCTTGATTGTGAAATTCTGACCTGTCCAGATGACGCCGAAGTTCTGCACGTCAATCTGATGTAGATTCAGGTCAAGCGTGATACCCGAAATATCGATGTAATGAGCAGTACCCCAAGGGTAACTCTCTCTGAAATCAATGTCCTCGAGGAAGGTGATGGTATCGCCACTCTGTGCAGCTTCAAGAGCCTCTGCAAAAGTGTCATAGTGGTCATCACCTACCATAAAGCCGTCTGTGTATACAGGAGCAGGATAAATCTTTATCCATTTAGAGTTCCAATAAACACCCGAGGACATGTTGATAGCAGAAGGCTCAACCTCAACTGCGCTCTCTTCATTGTCGCCTGCTAAAACCTTAAGCCCTGTACCTATTGAAACATCGCTTTGGAAAGGCGGATTGCCTTCTGCAATAAGAGTTCCGCCTGTAATGGTGGTGTTAACATAAACAGATCTGTTTACATAAACTTCGCCGCCGCTCATTGTGAAGCTGGAACCAAATAAACCATACGATGCATCTGTAACACCTCTGTTAACGTCAACGGTGCCGCCTGTAATGCTGATTGTACATCCACTTCCGCCGATGCCCTGGCTTCCTGCAGCGCAGGCAGCATTAACGGTTCCGCCATTAATGGCAATATTACCTCCGTTAGAAGACCAACCTGAATTTCCTATGCCTGCGGTATTATCATAGGTGTGACGACCCGTAGCATTTACAGTACCGCCGTTAATAGTAACGTTACAGCTTGAGCCATTTCCGCCGCTGCCGATACCTGCACCATCGTCTTCGCCTCCGATAGCGGTTACGGTTCCGCCGTTAATTACAACAGGACCGCCATTGCCCATCTCTCCGCCGCCTATACCTGCGCCGGCACTTCCTGAGGTAGCGTTTACAGTACCGCCGTTGATAGTGATTGGACCGTTTTCGCCGTCATTTCCGCCGATACCGGCAGCACCATAAGAAGTGCTGGTAGCAGTCAGCGTACCCGTTCCGTTTTCCTGACCGTAAATCGTCAGGCTGTTCGGGTCTGTAACTGCAACGCCATCCGTTACCGTCAGCGTATATCCGTCGGCAAGAATAAGGTTTGCAGCGCCGTTTACGGTAATTCTGCCGTTAACGGTTACATTCGAATTAACAACGTACCACTTGCCGTCCTCAAAGGTTGTAGTGTCTGCGGCAACAACAGTGTAATCATCACAGGTTGCGTCGGTATAGGTTACCGTGTTGGAGTCAGTGTCATACGCCGCAGCCTTATAGGATACGGGGGCAAGAGCAGGAGTAGCCTGTGGATTTTGCCCCGACAAGGTGATGGTTTCATTCTCGTGATCAACATCAATTACATACCACTGGTTTGTTATGCCGTTTGCATCATAGGGAAAATACATTGAACCATCAGTATTGTCGCAAATAATCAGAGTAGTGCCCGATGAAGTTTCATACCAATCAGTCCTCCATTCTGTGGTGACCAAATCCGAATTAGCTACTTCCTCAGAATCATCGCAGTAGTAGCCGCCTGCCTGCAAGGTCAAGGTGTATACTTCTAATCCCTCCACGTAATGAACGTCGGAAGTCAAAATATCGCCTGTCTGAAGATCATGTCCCCAAACATTTTCGTCTGTCCACTCGGTTGCAAATGCAGTGAACGGCATCATTGATACAGCCATTAATACAGCAAGGACTGCTGCAAGAATTTTCTTTGAAAATTTGATATAAATCATCCTTTCTTAATTAATTTTTGAATTCGGAGTTCGGAATTCGGAATTATCGGATGCACGAACGTAGTGAGTA
>SVQF01000047.1 GCA_015065445.1 Oscillospiraceae bacterium
GCTAATGTACGAATCAAATCCTTATTTCTACGGAACAGGCAGAAGAAAAGAATCTGTTGCACGTGTACGTGTTTATGCTGGTACAGGTAAAATTACAATCAACGACAGAGACATCGACGATTATTTCGGACTTGAAACACTCAAGCTCATCGTTCGTCAGCCTCTCGCTCTTACAGACACTGCTGAAAAGTTCGACATCGTTTGCCGTGTAAACGGCGGTGGCGTAACAGGTCAGGCAGGTGCAATCCGTCACGGTCTTTCAAGAGCACTTCTTCAGTACGACGAAAGCCTTCGTCCGGTACTCAAGAAGGCAGGCTTCCTTACTCGTGACCCACGTATGAAGGAAAGAAAGAAGTACGGTCTCAAAGCAGCACGCCGTGCACCACAGTTCTCAAAGAGATAATCATTCAAACAACAAACGTCCTTGCAAAAAGCAGGGACGTTTACTTTTATAGGCACGGCGTGCTGCTAAAAAACAGGGGGTCCCCGAAAAATCGGAGATTTTTTGGGGAGAGGAGAAACAAGCGAAACGGTTGTTACAAATTGCAAAGCAAATTGTTTAACCGTGAAGATTGTTTGGACGAAGTGCACCACAGTTCTCAAAGAGATAAACTTATTCAAACGCTTCCGAAAGGGAGCGTTTTTGTTATGACAAAACGTTGTTACACTGTGGGTCCTCACGGCATAGCCGCTGCGGTCGAAACTAAAAACAGTCCACCGGACTGTTTTCATAACGTTTCGACAGTTCTCAAAGAGATAATCATTCAAACAACAAACGTCCTTGCAAAAAGCAGGGACGTTTACTTTTATAGGCACGGCGTGCACATCAAAATTTGTTTCGCAGTATTTTATTTGTAAAAAGCGGACGGGAAACCGTCCGCTTTGTTTATTCTTCCGACACGTTGTCTTTCAGTGTGGTTACAATCAGTTTGTTTTCTATTACAGCGGCGAGAAGTTCGTGCTTGTTTGAAAAACCGCCTTTTTCTACTATCTGGTCGAGGTTCCAGCGTACGCCGTTTTTTGAAATCCCGATTTGTGCCGATATTTCGTCATACGTCATACCTCGCACAAAGCAGTGAAGTATCTGTATCTGACGTGGCGAAATATCGTTTGAAAACATATTTTTAAGTTCGACGTTCGGTGCTGCGTCAGGGAAAATGTTTTCACCGTCAAGCGTGCGGATTATTACGTCCACAAGTTCGCTGTCGCCGTGGTCTTTGTACCACAGACTGTCGGCACCGCCTTTTTTTGCTGCGGCAAGAACGTCCGGGTCAATCAGCGACGTTACAACAACAACCTTTGCCTTTGAGTTTTTGCGTATTCTTGCACCTGCGGCAACACCCGAGTGGTTGTGGTTTGTCTGCACATCCATAAGCACAAGGTCAACACCGGCGTTTTTGCAGGCTTTTTCCGCCTCAAACGCATCGGCAAAAGCACCTATAATGTTAAAACGCCCGTCACTTTCGAGCAAATTAATAAAATGCTGCAGCATATACTGATTGTCTTCAACAACAATAGTTTTAATCATAATAACACCATCTTTCGGTTGTTTTCTATGAGTTCTTTATTTTTATTATCAACGCAAATTCGGGGGAGTATTCGTAGTACATCTCGCCGCCGAGGTCCACAACCTTGCGTCTGAGCGATGAAAGTCCGCCGCCTTCGCTGATTTCTTGTGTCGGAGCTGTGCCGTTGTTTGTAAAACGCATTTTCCACACCCCGTCGCTAAGACTTACAGCAGCTTGCACTTCGGTTCCGTATGCGTGATTAACGCAGTTTGTTACGCACTCGTCGCACGCAGTTAAAAACAGCGACTTCAACGCAGTGTTATCAGGCAGAGCACCAAGCGTAATAAGTTTCACGTTCATACCTGCGGCACGGCGGATTACGTCTTGCGTACTGTTCAGGGCAGCACCTCTGTGGTCAGAAAAATAACTCACCGCATTTTGCAGAAGTGCAAGCTGCGTGTCCATATTTTCGCCCTGAGCCTCAGAATCTATCTGTGCTATGGAAATCAGACTTCTGCCAATGTCGTTGTGTATTTTTATTTTAAGGTTCAGCGTCTCCTGCTCACGTATTCTGTCGGCGAGTTCCTCGTACATCTGCTGAGTTTTTTCGTTTGTTTTACGCAGCTTTTCGTTGTTATTTTTAAGCATTTCGTTAGAGTTGTAGAGTTCGGTAACGTCGTACGCAACGGTCTGTGTATAACCTTCAAGTCCTGCCTTCGACAGTTTTTCTGTTTTAAAACTCCACACTTTTTTGTCGCTGAGCATAAACAGTCCGTTACCGAGACCTGATACGCCGTCTGCGTTTTTGGTCATATTTTCAATTTCGCCGAGCATCTGCGGATACCTGCCTATTATTGACTCCGTAAGTTTACCCATAGTGCGATTGATAAGGATAATTCTTCCGTCGCTGTCGGCAAAGCATATGCCCGAGTCGAGATTGTCGAGCGACTGCTTGACAGAAGACGGCGAAAGCGTGTTGCGATTTCGCTTTTTCTGTTTAGCCGTCTGGATTACAAAGCGGATTAAAACATAGCCCGAAAACGCTGCAATAACCGCATAAGGTATGCCGACGGTGTATACGACTTTTCCTTTTTCAACAGACGCAGTGATGTAAGCGAGTGCGGTAAACAGAACGGCATAAATGCCAACGTCTGCAATGCAATCCGCAATACCGCTGCGGCTGAACAGTTTGTACATAATCAGTTCGAGCTGACATATGCCGCAGATAAACATAACTGCCATTACAGCGTACTGCACGCTGATAGGAAGTGCCGAAAACATCATTACGCCTCACCGCCTTCCTCAAGCGGCAGAACAAGCATAGTTCCGTCATCCTCGTTGATAATCTGCAGATTTTTGTAGGTGTTTTTCAGTGCGGTCAAATCCGCCCTGCTGTCGGTCAGAACGTTGACTCTTACCTCGCTACCCACTTTGCATATACGTGCACATAGGTACTTGCACGAGTCGAGTACCGCCTCAAGCACCTCTTCAAAAAAGTCGTAGGCAAGAGCGAGCGTGCCGCCCGATTGCTCTTCGCCCGTGTCCACAATGAACGCACACCTGACTCCGAGTTTGCCGAGAGCATGTGAGGACTCGGCAAGAGCTCTTTCAAGCATTGAGTCGGGGATGTTTTCCGCCTCATCCAATGCAAGCACAAAATTTTTGCGGCGTTTTATAAAACAACCGAGCACCGAAATCTCTGCAAGTATTGTGCGTTTTTTCTGTGGGTCGCTTTCGGTTTTGTACTGCTGTACAAGGCGGTCAATACGGTTTAGCTGTTTTTGAGTCTTGGTCTGCAGCAGGTCGTAAAGTCTGTTTTGTTCTTCAACCACTTTGTGTTCACGCTCTTTTTCGTATTCGTACTGCAAAAGGGCGTTGCGTTCTTCAAGTTCCTCGCTCTGAGCTTCAAGTGCCTCACGGAGTTCAATAAGCGGTGCAATATCATCTGTCCACACTGCAAAGCCGCCGTTTACGGGTATGGCGTGCAGACGTTTGCCGCCGTCGAGCTGCAGAGTGCCGCTGACAGCCTTCTTAATTATTTCCTTTGAAAAACTTTTTGAGCCCTCAGCCCTGTAGTGAACGTTAAAATCGGCGTCGGTTATCTGCATTTCGGTGCCGATTGAGGCGGAAAAAAGGTCGGAGTATCTTGTGTTTGTCTGTATAAGTCCGCTTTGTATACAAGCCTCAAAGTAGCCGATAAAAAGCAAACACCACGACACCGCCACGTCGCCTATGTATTTCCACACAAACGGTATGCGTATAGCGTAAAGCAAAAAATACAGCACACCGCATACGAAAGGGATTACGGGCAACCACGCCGTTTTTCTGCTTTTTGGGGTGCGTGATTTTGTCAGCATAGTTACAAACGACGCAAGTGCAAGCAGCACAACCCATACGGTCAGCAGATAAAACGTCACACCGTATTTGTAGGAAGTGTCGGTCTGGTTTTTGTACCCTTCGGGGAAGGCGAACACAAGCTGGTGCAACTCGTTTGTCAGCGTCAGTACAATAAACGCCACGGTTGGAATAACGGCAAGCAGTGCCGATTTGGGTATACGGAATTTTTCACCCTTGCCGAGCGAAAGCGAAACGTAAAATGCAAGCAGCGGAATAAGTAAAATAGGTATGTAATACGCATACCAGAGCTGCCGCAGAATTACGGCGTCGGTCAGAAAACGATAACGTATTTCACGCACCGCAATCCAGAAAACCGCAAGCACCGCAACGGCGAGCAGATAGCGTCGAGCCTGCACCTGCACCACCCGTTTGTTCACCGAAACGCCCCACGCCGTGAACAGACCTATTAACATAAACGTGCTTAAAAAGTTGAGCGTTTTGTTAAGAAAAGGAGGTGCGTATTCCCTTGCAATAAGCGGAAAAAGCATTGCAACAAAAACAAATAGCACAACCGCAGCAGTGCTGCCGAGCAGCCGTTTGCTTGACTTTTGCATTGCCTCACCTCCCAATTAATTTTAATATAACATAAAAGCGTTGAAAACTCAATGTTTTCAACGCTTTTGTGCTATTCAAGTTTGCCCATAACGTCGAGCGGGTTAACGCTTTTGCCGTCGAGCAGTGTTTCAAAGTGCAGATGTGTGTCCGATGCGTTTTCGCACGGAACTTTGCCGAGCGTACCGATTTTGCCGCCGATTGTGACGTAGCTGCCTTTTTTTACGCCGATGCTTTTGAGTCCGCAGTATTTTGCCACAAGTTTTCCGCCGTGGTCAATCACAACTACCTGACCGTACATACTGTCTTTGTAAACGTCGGTTACAATTCCGTCGTTTATTGCAACAACCTCGTCGTCCTCGTTTCCTTTAAAGTCCACGGCTGTATGCGAACGCCAGTCGCCCATGGTTTTGTCGTAAACAAGTTCTTCGCTGTACCCGTTTTCCACAGCCTCGCCAAGCGGATACTTGTAGTAACTTTTGTACGGCGTATTGGTTTCGCCCTGCTCCATAGTCGCAGGTTCCGACTTCTTTGTTGTTTTGGCTTTTGCGGTGGTGGTTTTTGCTGCTTTGGTTGTGCGTTCGGTTTCTTTTACCGTAACGGGATTCTGCACCTCTGTCACAGCCCTCAGCGTTGTGTTTTCATTTACTTCGTTTTCTTTTGCTTTGCCGTTGTTTGCGTTGGTCGAAAAGTAAACAATCAGACCGAGTGCGATGATGCACAGACACACGACCGAAAAAAGAGCCTTGATATTTTTGTTATCGTTTTTAGATTTTGATGTAGACATAGTTAAACACCTCGGTAGCATTATGCCCCGAGGTGTTTTGTTTTATGCATTTTGCAGAATATTTAACGTATTACGCACTGTGTCAACCGCAGTTTCGCCTGCAATTTTTATCGAAATATACGGGCGTTTTGAAGCCGTAAATGTTGCCCTGCCACGCATTTTTTCGTTGAGTGCAATAAGGTATTCCATTTTTACATCGTCAAAATACATATTGACGCTGCCTGCGTTTTGCTTGATTTCGTTAATGCCGAGCGAAAGTGCGGTGTTTCGCATAAGTGCGATTTCCACAAGTCCGTAAACGGGTGCGGGCGGCACGCCAAAACGGTCTGTGAGCTCGTCGTAAACGTCGTTTGCGTCTGCGTCGCTGCGAATACCCGCAATCGCCTTGTACATCTCAAGCCGCACGGGCGTCGAGGTGATGTAGTCCTCGGGGATATTGGCGTCAACAGGAATGTCAATAAGGCAGTTCTGCTCGGTTTTGTCCTCTTCCTTTTCGCCTTTTTCCTCAGCCACAGCTTCTTCAAGAAGTTTGAGGTACATATCGTAGCCTACAGCCTCCATATGTCCGTGCTGTTTGTTGCCGAGCAACGAGCCTGCTCCACGGATTTCGAGGTCACGCATTGCGATTTTAAATCCCGAGCCAAACTCGGTGTATTCTCTGATTGCCTCGAGTCTTTTGCGTGCGATTTCGCTTAGTTCTCTGCCACGCACAAACGTAAAGTACGCATATCCACGGCGTGACGAACGTCCCACTCTGCCCCTTATCTGATGCAGCTGTGCAAGACCCATTCGGTCGGCGTTTTCAATTATAAGTGTGTTGACGTTTGAAACGTCAACGCCCGTTTCAATAATAGTTGTGCAGACCAGAATATCAATCTCGCCCGCAAGCAGTTTTTGCCACACATCGCTCAGCTGTTCCTCACTCATTCTGCCGTGAGCCACGCCGATTACTGCGTCGGGAATAGCTTTTTTAATCTGCACTGCAACGTGGTCAATAGTGTCTATGTTGTTGTGCAGATAGTAACACTGACCGCCCCTTGCGAGTTCTTTTTCCATAGCCTCAACAAGCATGCCGAAGTCGTATTCAACAACATATGTCTGCACGGGCTGGCGGTCGCCCGGAGCCTCTTCAAGCAGCGACATATCACGTATTCCGCTCATCGCCATATTCAGCGTTCGTGGAATGGGCGTTGCCGACAGGGTCAGCACGTCCACTTTCGGAAACTTTTCTTTAATCTTTTCTTTTTGTGCTACGCCAAAACGCTGTTCCTCGTCAACAACAAGCAGTCCCAAATCCTTGAATTCTATGTCTTTGCTGATTATTCTGTGCGTGCCGACAAGCAGGTCGATTCTGCCGTCGGCAAGGTCTTTGAGAATTTGCTTTTGCTTGGTGGGGGACACAAAGCGTGACAACATTTCTATTCGTATCGGGTACGCCTGCATACGCTTTAGTGCAGTCTGATAGTGCTGCATAGCAAGCACCGTTGTAGGCACAAGGATTGCACACTGCTTGCTGCCGCCGATGCATTTGAAGCAGGCACGCAGTGCAACTTCGGTTTTGCCAAAACCTACGTCGCCGCAAAGCAGTCTGTCCATCGGTGCGGATTTTTCCATATCGCCTTTGATTTCGTCGGCACAGCGTAACTGGTCCTCGGTTTCTTCGTATTCAAAACGCAGTTCAAAGTCACGCTGCATATCGGTGTCCTCGCTGAAGGCGTAACCCTTTGTGCCAAGGCGTTTTGCGTAAAGGGCAATGAGTTCCTTAGCCATATCCTTAACGCTTTCACGCACACGTGATTTGATTTTTTTCCAGTCGCCCGAGCCAAGACGGTTCACCTTGACCCTTGCGTTGTCGTTGGGACCGATGTATTTTGACACCATATCCAGCTGTGTTACGGGTACGTACAGTGCGTCGCCCTTGGCGTAACTGATTTTGATGTAGTCTTTTTTGACGCCGCTGATTTCCATTGTTTTTATGCCTTCAAAAACGCCTATGCCGTGTACGTTGTGAACAATGTAGTCGCCTGCGGTGAGTTCGTCGAGCGAACGCACGGCGTCTTTTGATGAAAAACGCTTGTGCTTCTTTTTGCTCTGATTGGCCTTTGCGTGCGTAATCAGTGCAAATTTGCAGTCGGGCAGCTGAAAGCCCGACGACAGCGTGCCGCCGATAACGCTGATTGCACCCTTCGGAAATTCAGACGGCATTTTTTCGTAATAAGTCGCACTGAATCCCATTTCGCCAATGTCGTAAGCAAGTGCCTTGCCCGCCCTTGACGTGCCTGCCATAACGGCAACGGCATAGTTTGTTTTAATCAGCGGATAAAGTTCGTCTTTCATCTGACTGAGAGTGCCCGACCAGACGCCGAGACTCTGACTTTTGAAGTTTGCAAGATATTTAACGGGCGTGTCAAAACTGCCTCGGGGCAGCGAGTCAAGATATACCGCACCGTGTTTTTCGTATTCGGCACACAGCTCGTCAAAGGTGAGCGTAAACTTATCAATGCCCTTGCACAGAACGCCGTCGTCAAGCAGCCACTTAATCTCCTCGTCAAGCAGTTTTTGTGCGTTGACGGTTTTCTCCTTAACCTTTGCACTCTCGCACACAAAAAGTATGCCGCTTATATAGTCGAATATTCCGTTTGAGTCGTAAGCAAGCGGCAGATATTTATCGTTGCAGTGAAGCGAAACGCCCTGTTCGAGTCTGTCGCAGTCGGCATAGAGCTTTTCACGTGCTTTGGTAGCCTTGCCTTTAAGCGATTCTGCAAGCTTTTTAATCGCTTTAGCCTGCTTAAGATGTGTTTCAAACAGCACTTCGGACGAGGGGATAATCTCAACCGAATTCACCATACTGTTACGTCTCTGAGTTGAGATGTCAAAACGGGTGATTGAGTCAACCGTGTCGCCCCAGAGTTCAATTCTCACAGGTGCGTCGGCACCCGGCGGAAATATGTCTATAAGACCGCCTCTTACGGCAAACTGGCTCGTGCCGTCAACCTGGTCAAACCGTGTGTAGCCCGCTTTAATAAGACTGTCGCACACGGCGTCTATGTCAATTTCGTCGCCCGCAGATATGGAAAACGTGCGATTTTTGAGTGCTTCGGGCGGCATTGTAAGTTGCACCGCCGCAGCCGCCGACATAACAACTGCCGAAAAATCGCCTTTTACTATTTTTGAAAGCACGCCAAGTCGCAGCTGTTCAAACTCACGGCTGATGCCCTCAACTTCAAGAAAGGTGAATTCACGCTTGGGGTACAGCAAAACACCCTGCTGCAACTGTGACAAGTCCTCATAAAACCTGATTGCACTTGCCTCGTCGGGCGTTATTACAAACGCTTTTTTGCCAAGCGTTTCGCAGAGCGAGTGAACGGTGTGTACCTTGTTAACGTCGGGCAGACCTATAGCCCCGACGGGAGCAGTCTGTGACTTTATGCTCTCGCCGAGGCTTGTGAATTCACTGTTATTATTAAGTATTTTTGAAAAACAACTCATATTAAGAATTAAAATCGTTCATTGCTTTGTCAACGCTGTCTGTCAGAATTTCCTCTACCGCACCTACAGAGTTTTGCAGTGCAGAGCCGAGGTCGTTTTGCTTTTCTGACGGTATTTCGCCAAGCACCCATTTTACCATATCGTAGTCTGCTGAAGGCTTTTTGCCCACGCCGATTTTCACCCTCGGAAAATCCTCGCTGCCAAGACACGAAATAATGCTCTTTATACCGTTGTGTCCGCCCGCACTTCCTTTGCGGCGAACACGGATTTTGCCGACGTCAAGCGAAACGTCGTCGTATATTATTATGATGTTTTCGTCGGGGATATTATAATAATTTGCAGCCTCGCTCACTGCCTCGCCCGACAGATTCATCATTGTCTGCGGTTTCATAAACAGGCAGCGTTTGCCACCAACGGTTGCGTCCGCTATAAGCGACTGAAACTTGGCTTTTTTAAACTCAAAAGAGTTCTTTTCTGCAAGCAGGTCAATTGCCATAAAGCCTGCGTTGTGGCGTGTTTTTTCATATTTTCTGCCGGGATTACCAAGTCCCGCAACAATGTATTCTATTTTACCTCTGCGAAAAAACATAATTACACCTCACAATATGTCTTTAAGGGGCATATCTTGCGATATGCCCCCTCTGATATTCTGTTTTTACTACGCCTCAGTCTTTTCAAATT
This sequence comes from Oscillospiraceae bacterium, assembly GCA_015065445.1. Taxonomy (GTDB): domain Bacteria; phylum Bacillota; class Clostridia; order Oscillospirales; family Acutalibacteraceae; genus Eubacterium_R. Next base: position 9,415 of record SVQF01000047.1, read on the forward strand.
CGTTGAAGTCTCTCTCTGAATCGTCCTTTTCGTAGTTGTACATATTCTCGTCTTTAACGTGTTTTGCAAGGTACTCGTCTCTGTCAAACAGTTCGTCTGCCTTAACCTTCCATGCCTTTGCAGCGTTAATGGTCTTGTCAAACAGTTCGTTTGCAGATTCGGGATGCTGCATCTCCGTTGAGTAAGCACCTGTTTCGGCAACCATCTTGCTGATAGCACCCGGGTTGTCAAGCACAGGACACGGACGGAGCATATTGTTTGAGAACGGCTGATTTTTCTTATAAGCCATAAACAGCGGACTCTGAAGTGCCTCGAGTACCGAACATTCCTTGATGTTTACGTTTGAGTAGTGAACAAACGCACAGGGTTCGCAGTCGCCGTTTGAGTTGATGTGGAAGTAGTGGCGTCCGCCTGCGATACAGCCCTGAACGTACTCGCCGTCGTTCCAGAAGTCGAGTGCAAAAATCGGCTTTGTTTCACGCCATTCACGCATCTTCTTAAACATTAATGCTCTCTGCTCGGGCGATACCATCAGGTCGGTAACTGCACCGTTACCTGTTGGCATATATGTAAAGAACCATGCAAACTTAACGCCCTTGTCAATGAGCCAGTCGATGTATTCGTCGGATGAAAGAACATCTGTGTTTTTGCTTGTGTAGCAAAGCGATGCACCAAACGGAATACCTCTGTCCTTGAGTCTCTGCATAGCAGCGGTACACTTTTTGAAAGTACCTTCGCCACGACGGAAGTCGTTCTCTTCCTCATATCCCTCAATTGAGAAAGCAGGGAAGAAGTTACCAACCTCGCCGATTTCGTCAGCAAACGAATCGTCGATGAGCGTGCCGTTGGTAAAGCTCATAAAGATACAGTCGGGATTTTCACGGCAAAGACGCATAAGGTCAGCCCTTCTCATAGTCGGCTCGCCGCCTGTGTAAAGGAACATATATGTGCCGAGCTCTTTTGCCTGACTGATAATCCTTGCAAGGTCGTCGTACGAAAGCGAACTTGTGTGGCCGTATTCTGCAGCCCAGCAGCCTGTACATTTAAGGTTGCATGCAGCGGTCGGGTCCATAAGAATAGCCCACGGAACGTTACAGCCGTACTTTTCAATGTTTGCCATACGAACGTCGTAACTGTTGATTGCAACGTTCATCATCGGCGGAATCATTTTTTCCAGCACTTTTTCGTTTGTATCGCAAATAATACTTTTTGCAAATCGCATCCAGTTGTTATCGGGGTCGTCAAGCACTTTGTGCAGACCTGCGTATGTGGAGCGGTTAACTCTTTTTACGTCAGCCTTTTCAAGCAGGCTGAGAATTTTGGGAGCGTTTTTGTTAAAATCTTTTCTGGCATATTTAACTGCCTGTTTTACGGCAAACGAGGTTGCCGAATCTTTAAGTCCCATAACTATTTCCTCTCATCTACATAAATATAAAGTATTTAATGCCAAATATAATACTTTAATCGGCGATTGTCAAGAAAAATAAACAAAATTTTAGAATCGAATCTGGAATTTGAGACGGTACGTTTTGTTTGTTTTGTTTTTGTATTTTTCGTTGCAGTGAGCACCCCAGCTGTCGTAACCGCCAACGCCCTGCTGACGGGCAATACATCTTACAACGGTTTTGTTGTATTCGGGCATATCCTTCTGGTGCCAGATGTTTTCAACTTCCTTAGGAAGATAGTGGCACACGTTGAGTTCCATAACGGGTGCGGCAACAAGGTTAAACGCCTTTTTGTCGCCCACAAGCGTTGCGTATCTTACGCCCGTTCTGTTGCCGCATTCCTGCGGTTTGAGATAAGGCACCCACAAATCGCTTACGGCTGTGTTATAAAGTCCGATTTTTGCAGCGTTTTTGCGGTCAATGTAGTTTTCGTCAGGACCTGCACCAAGATATGTAAGGTGTTCAAAATCCTTTGGCAGCTCAAACAAAAGACTCACTTCGGGGATTTCGGGCAGTTTGTCGTCGGGGAAGAATTGCATATCAACCTCTATTCCCTTTGACGTAATGGTGTAAATAACCTGTGCCTTCGATTCAGGCTGAGTCCTTACGGTAGCACCGCTTGTGACTACAACCTTTTTGCCGTCGTCAAGAATTTTGTAATTTTCAATCGACCAGCAGGTGTTGTTGTAAATACCGGGTGTGTCGCCTGCGTCACGCCAGCAACCGAGTCTGCTGCCCGCACGTGAGCCACGGTCGTTATCGGTAAGGGCTCTCCAGAAATTCAGCCTCATAGGTGCAAGCAGCATTTCTTCGCCGCCAACTTTAATTGAAGTGAGCTGATTTCTTTCCCTCTTTTCAAAGCGTACAAGTACGTCTTCTGTGGAGATTCGCAGGTTGCCGTAAGTTTCGTTTACAAGGAGTTCCTGCTCCTCTTCCAGTTCGTCGTACGTGTTTTCAAACTCGTTTATTACAAACTGTTCCTCGGCGATTACGTGACCCGCCTCACACCACGGTGTGCTGTGTTTCGTACGGAGTTCAAGGTTGAGGTAGCACTCGTCGCCCGACACCTTGCCGAGTTCGAGGTCAACCACCGTCTTTTCAAACGGCTTGATGTTTACCGATGTTACGCCGTCACGGAAAACGCCCTTGTCTGAACACTGGCACCAGTAGAGTTCGTATTCATTAAGATTTGTAAACAGGAATTTATTTCTGATTTCAATAACGCCCTTCTCTGCGTCGAGTGCTTTGAAGTCAACGTTCTGATAGAGTTTTTTGATTTCGGCAAGTTTGGGAGTAACCGTTCTGTCGCCGAAAAGAAGTCCGTTGCCGCAGAAGTGTCCGTCGTGCGGCTCTTCGCCGAAGTCTCCGCCGTAGGCGAGGTATTCGGTGCCGTTTTCGTCGGTTGTGAGTATGCTCTGGTCAACCCAGTCCCACACAAATCCGCCCTGAAGCTGCGGGTATTTGTCCCAGAGCTGAGTGTACTCGTCGGTCGAGCCGCAGGAGTTACCCATTGCGTGAGTGTACTCGCAAAGGATGAACGGTCTTGTGTCTCTGCCTGTGAGTGCGTATTCTTCAAGATACTCGGGTCTTGCGTACATCTTTGACATTACGTCGCTGAGTTCGCTCTCGTTCGGGTCTCCGTCGAGTTCAAAGTGTACAAAGCGAGACTTGTCGTTTTCTTTGAGCCAGTTGTACATCTTTTTGACGTTCTCGCCGCCGTGTGATTCGTTACCCATTGACCAGCAGAGTACGCAGGTGTGGTTTTTGTCACGGTGGTAAAGTGCCTTTATACGCTCCATACAAGCCTTTTCCCACTCGGGACGTGAGTCCGGAAGGGCAGGCGAGCCTATAATAGTTGACCAGTACGTGCCGTGAGTTTCCATATTGTTTTCGTCAATAACGTAAAGTCCGTATTCGTCGCAGAGCTCGTACCATCTCGGTGCGTTCGGGTAGTGCGATGTGCGGACTGCGTTGATATTGTTAGCCTTCATAATCTCAATATCTTTACGCATTGTCTCTTCGCTTACGTAGTGACCCGTGCGGCAGTCAAACTCGTGACGGTTTGTGCCCTTGAACACAATTCTTCTGCCGTTGAGTCTGATTACGCCGTCCTTGATTTCAACCGTTCTGAATCCTACACGCTGCGATATGTACTCAATCGGAACGCCGTTGTTCTTGAGCGTGATTACTACGGTATAAAGATGAGGGTCCTCCGCACTCCACGGCTTAACGTTTGTAACAATTGCCTTCAGTGCGGTCACGTGGTCCTCGCTTGCGTATCTTGAATCAAGTGCCACAACGGCACCGTCGCTGTCAACAACGCTCATATCAATCGAAAGCGATTCGTACGCTCCGTTCGTTTTAACCGTGAGGTCAAGATAACCGTCGTGCAGCATTGCGTCGGGCTCTGCGTGAATTTCAAAATCACGGATGTATTCACGTTCGGTTGTGTAAATATATACGTCACGGAAAATACCTGCAAGACGCCACATATCCTGGCACTCGAGCCAGCTGCCAGTACACCAGCGGTATACTTCCACACCGATAACGTTTGAGCCTTCTTTAAGGTATTTTGTTATATCAAATTCTGCACGGTTGAAAGTCGATTCGCTGTAACCGATTCTTTCGCCGTTTACATAAAGGTAAAATGCAGACTCAACGCCCTCAAAACAAAGCACAACTCTTTTTGAAAGCAGTGCCTGATTTATGTGAAAACGCTTGAGATAGCAGCCTACGGGATTGTGCTTGATAGGAGCATTCGGAGGGCATATATCCTCTTCGGTTTCCCACGGGTAACGCACGTTGCAGTACTGGTTCTGGTCGTAGCCCTGCATCTGCCACGAACACGGAACGTTGACGCTGTCCCAGTTGTGAGCGTCATAGTTCGGGTCTGCAAACTCTGACGGGCGGTAAGCATAGTTTTTGTAAAGCTTAAACTTCCACTTGCCGTTAAGCAGCTTGCAGCGTGAGGACGCATAGCGGTCAGCCCTAACAGCCTCGTCAAAGTTTTCGTACGGCATAAGAGTCGCATGTTGCGGAATCATGCCCACGCCAACAATCTCGGGATTACTCTGCCATTCGGTGTAACCGTCAATAAAATTTCTCTCCATAACTATATCTCCTAACATTTTTGCCTCTGTTGTCAAAGGGAGGTGGCAACGTAGCTGACGGAGGGATGGTCGTTCAAATATAAGTTGATTATACAAACACAATCCATAAAGAAAATGACAATCCCTCAGTCTCGTCGCATAGCTCCTCGACAGCTCCCTTTACACAAGGGAGCCAAAACAGTTTCTCACTTCGTTCGGTCAATTGCTAACGCCTATGGAACTTGCCTTCGTGGAAGCCTTCCTGTGTGATTACCGTTTTAACCGACATAAACATAATCTTTATGTCAAGTCCTATGCTCCAGTTGTCGCTGTATTCTTTGTCAAGCTTCATCTTCTTCATCAGCGAAATATCGTCACGTCCGTTTACCTGAGCCCAGCCCGTAAGTCCGGGGCGGAACCTGTAAACACCGTATTCCAGCCTGAGCCTGTGTGCACGCATTTCGCTCGAAATAAGCGGTCTCGGACCGACAAAACTCATATCACCTTTAAGAATGTTCCACAGCTGCGGCAGTTCGTCAATACTTGTTTTACGCAAAATCGCACCGATTTTTGTGATGTACTGCTCGGGATTTTCAAGTTCGGACGTTGCACAGTTGGGTGCCGAACTCTTCATTGTCTGGAATTTGTACATCTTAAACGGCTTTCCACGTCTGCCACGCCTTTCGTGACTGAAAAACACTTTGCAGTCGGGCGTAAAGTATATAATGGTGCATACCACCAGAAACAAAGGCGACAGTATTATTAATGCAATAAACGACGCCACTATGTCAAAAAGTCTTTTCCACTTGGTAGCACCGAAGTATTTGTGTAAAAATTCTCTCATATTCATCCCTGTTTTTATTTGACAAATCAATATAAAGTGGTTTAATCCATAGCATTATACCATATGTTACAGCAAAAAGCAATTTTTTTATTATTTTAAATTACCTGTTGAAATGTCAGTTCATAAAATATATAATATTTATTGCCAATATGCAAGACTTTTTTTGAAAAACGGAGCAAAAATATGAAAAAACTAATTTGTGCAATTCTTTCTGTTGCCCTGATGAGCACCGCTGTTTTGGGACTTTCGGCTTGCTCGGGCAAAGCGGAAGTCAACGAAGAAAATATCCTCTACGCCGTAGAGCAGGCGGACGCAGCACTGAAGGATTTGACACCGAAAACCTCAACAAGTTTGTTGACTCTTCAACGCTCGGCGTAATTATTCCGTTTGCCGAGAAAAAAGAGGCGTTTCGCACTCTCGGTAAGGCGATGTTCAAAAATCTTAAGATGGAAGTAAAGAGCGTAGACGTTGAAAACAAAACGGTCACGCTCGAGGTAATCAACAAGGACTTAGCCCTTGACGCAGCCGATTTTGCGTACAATCTGAAGTATAGCTACTCGACCACGCAGCTTCTCGGCATGCTGGATAACGATGATTTTATCAACAAAAACCTTAACCCTCTTATAGAAAAGATTGACGCAGCAAAAATGCAGAGCAAAAGCACGGAGATTACTCTGAAAATCAAAGAGGGCAAAAAGAACCTTGTTTTAGTTTTTGACGACAAATCCGAGGACGCTGTTTCCGGCGGAGCATTAAGTGCAATCAAGTCGGCTTTCGGTGTTTAATCAATCTGATTTCTCCGAGTTTAATATTATATATAAATATAAATTGACATTACTTGCGATTTGTGTTAATATACTATATGCGTGCAAATTGCCCGAACGGCATATCACGGGCATATTGCAAAAAGTAAAAACCACAGAGGTGTAAAAAATATGGCTAACAAATTCGTAACCGCTATTTTCGGAGATTATTCCAAAAAGGAAGTTAAAAAGCTCCGCAAAACAGTGGACAAAATTAACGACCTTGCAGACAAGTACAAAGAGATGGACGACAAAGAGCTCGCTTCTCAGACCGAACTTCTTAAAGGCAGACTTGCAG
>SVQF01000048.1 GCA_015065445.1 Oscillospiraceae bacterium
TCCTACCCCGACAGAAAAACGGGCTACAAAATCGGCAAGTACTCGCTTCCGATTGACAAGTTTGAGTACACCTATATGCGTCCGCAGGAGTCGTCAACAAGATCTGACGTAAGATACTTTACGCTCACCAATAAAAAAGGCAGCGGCATAAAAGTTACTGCTTACTACGACTCCCCTGTTATGTTCTCTGCTCTGCCGTACACGCCCGAGCAGCTTGATGCCGCTCAGCATCACAGCGAACTTGACAGAGATAACGACATCACCGTTACTGTTGATTCTGTTCAGCAGGGTATCGGCGGCGATATGCCGGGTCAGGCTTACGTGCGTGATAAGTATAAGATTAAGGCAGGAGAAAAACTGACTTGCCAGTTCCTTATTGAAAAAATATAATCGTTTAACCAAATCGCCTCCCCTGTTAAGGGGAGGCGACTGCGAGGAACGAGCAGGCGGAGGGGTGGTCGTTTCCTTAATTCACAATGTAAAACCAAGTGACCATCCCTCCACCGCAAGCGGTCCCCCTCCCTTTAACAAGGGAGGCAAAAAAGGATAGATTTTATGCCAAAAATCAGCGAAAAAGAATTAAAAGAACAAATTAAAACTGAAGATTTTTCACGTGCTTATTTGATTTACGGCGAAGAAAGTTATCTTAAAGAGCATTACGTGGGCAGGCTCAAAGCCAAGCTTGTTGACGAGGCTTTTGCCGATTTTAACTTTCATCAGTACGAGGGCAAAAACACCTCCCTTGCGGATATTCTGCAGGATGCAGATATGATACCTATGATGGGTCAGTGTACGTTTATTCTCGTTCACGACTATCCGCTCGACAAAAGTCAGAAGGACATTGACGCACTTAAAGAATATTTTAAGGATATTCCCGAAAGCTGTGTAATCGTTTTTTGGTACGACAGCATTGAGGTTGACGCAAAAAAGAGTTCTAAGTGGAAGACGGTTGAAAATCTTTTTGCCAAGGTGGGAAGTGCCGCCAGACTTGACAAGCGAAGCGAAAGTGAACTTGCGGCACTCGTTGTTTCGTCTGCGAAAAAGAGGGGCTGCCAAATCACAAGCGACCTTGCGAGGTACTTTATCGGTATTGTCGGCTCGGATATTCAGACCGTATTTTCCGAACTCGAAAAGATTTGTGCATTCACCGGCAGCGGCGAGATAACAAAGGCAGTTATTGACGACCTTGCAATCAAATCGCTGCAGGCAAGAGTTTACGACCTATCTAAGTTTATTCTTAAAGGCGACAGCGATAATGCGTACAGAGTTCTCGGCACGCTGTTTTCTCAAAAAGAAGAGCCGATTGCAGTGCTTTCGGTAATTGCGTCGTGCTATGTGGATATGTACAGAGTTAAGTGTGCCAAGGCGTCGGGGGCAAACGAAAACGAACTGAGTCAGTATTTCGCTTACAAGGGCAGAGAGTTCCTTATACGTAATGCCGCACGTGACTGCCGCACTTTAAGTGTAAACAGTCTGCGAAATGCACTTGACGTGCTTAGCGACACCGACGAAAAGCTGAAGTCAACTTCTGTGGACAAAAACATTTTGCTTGAAGAAACCGTTGCAAAACTGCTTATGATGAGGAACAGCTGATGGAAAAAATCAAACTCACCGAGGCGGTTATAGTCGAGGGCAGGTACGACAAAATAAAAGTATCAAACCTGCTCGACGCTTTTATAATTGAAACAAACGGCTTTGGAATTTTCAAAGACAAAGAAAAACTGAAGTTTATTAAAAAACTTGCCGCTGAGCGTGGAATTGTGATAATGACGGACTCCGACCACGCAGGGTTTATGATACGCAATCATCTGCTGTCGGCAATCCCGAAAGAACAGATAAAAAACGTGTATATCCCCGACATTTACGGCAAGGAAAAACGCAAGGCAGCCCCGTCAAAAGAGGGCAAGCTCGGCGTTGAAGGTATGAAGAGCGAAGTGCTGCTTGAGGCATTAAAAAAAGCGGGCGTCACCTGCACGCTTGCAGAAAATAACGACCCGCTTACTACGGCGGACTTGTTTGAACTCGGGCTGAGCGGTACTCAAAACGCAAAAGAAAACCGCAAAAAACTAATGCAAAAGCTCGACCTTCCCGAATTCCTTTCTACTTCCGCCCTCCTCTCTTGCCTTAACAATATTATGACAAAAGAAGAACTGGTTATAATGATTGATAGTATATAAAATAGCAGTATCGCAAAAGGGGCGTCCGTCGTATGACGGACGCCCCAAGCGATACTGCCGTTTTTATTTATTGATTTTAACTGTTGTTTTGACTTTTGTATCGTCAAACGACAACCATTCACCGATTTCAACTTCAAGGTCTGTTGTTTTATCTCTGAGTTTGTAGACTTTTATTACTTCTTTAGTAACGCCTTGTTTGATTTTTACATCAACGCCCCAATCATCTTCATCAGCATCAATAAATGTATCTTCAAGTTCAACACCGTCCTGATATACATTATCTGCAAGTGCTATATCAAAGCTTTGCGGCTCTTTATTGTTATTGGTAAACGAATAAGTAATTTTTACGGCATCCTTACCTTCCCAGTCTTTGCACACTTCGGCACTTTTGACTGTACAGATATAGTCGCCAATCTTACCGTCTACACTTTCTTCTTTTTCTGCAGCGACTTCTGTGGTTTTAGTATCTTTTGTACCGTCGCTGCTGTCAGAGTTTCCTCCGCTTGCTAATGCAATAATAAGAATAATTATTACCGCAACAACGGCTAATAATATCAGTCTCTTTTTGCGTTTTTTCTTTTTTTGTTCATCAAGTGCTGCTGTTACAGCCTGCTGAACTTCAACATTATTTGTGTTGTTATCCATAAACTTACCCCTTTCTTTTAAATAATTTTAACACATATGTATTCATTTGTCAACATATGTAGTCATTTTTATGCGTAACATATCATACACTATATAAGGGTGATAATATGTTTGAACCGACATTGGATGCTAAGGCAGTAGGCAAAGTAATTTCAGATTTCAGAAAACGAAAAAAACTTTCGCAAGAAGTTTTGAGCGGACTCGCCGACATAGGCAGAACGCATCTTTCGGCGATTGAACGTGGCGACCGTAAGCCAACGCTTGAAACACTTTACAGAATATCGCAGGCACTTGATGTTAAAATGAGCGATATTATAATCGAAATAGAAAAGGAACTGTAGTTGATGCTACAGTTCCTTTTAATTTATCCTTTAAGGTTGATACCTTTTGATTTAAGTGTGTCGATAATCTTATCGGCAACTGACTGAACTTCCTCACGGGTGAGGGTTTTATCCGGGTGCGAGAAGGTGAGGCGGGTTGTAATTGATTTGCCCTCCTCTGCCTCATAAACATCGGTAACCTCGACGTTTTTAATCAGTGAGCAATCTGCATTTTTGATTGCGTTTGCAATCGGCTCAAACTTTTCGGTTATGAACGAAAGGTCGATTTCAATTGCAGGGAATTTGCTCGGCTCTTCGTAAGTGATTGACTCATTGTTGATTGCGGCAAGTGCGTTAACGTCTATCTGTGCGTAAACGATTGCAGCCTTTTTGTCAATCTTCTTTGAAACAGTTGGATGAACAATACCGATTTCGCCGATAACCTTTCCGTCACAGACGATGCTGTTGAGGTTTCTCGGGTGCTGATATGCGTGGTCTGCGTCCTTCTTTTCAAAAGTAAGCGTTCTGTGTTTGAGGTCGCTTACCGTAACCGCCAGCATATCACGAAGGTCAAAGTAGAGCATCGGCATCGGTTTGGTCCTTGAGTACAGAGTGACGCCAAGCATTTTCTTTTCGACGCAAAGGTCGTTTTCGTCAACCTCGGTTACCACTCTGCCGATTTCAAAAATGCCAAAATCGGGTGCATAACCCGTATTTGACTTAACCTGACAAAGCTGAGTGGGAATCATCGAATTGCGGATAGTTTCGATATTCGGGTTTGTTGCGTTTGCAAGTTTGATTTCGCCCTCAACATCAAGCCCGATTGCCTTGAGTTCGTCATAATATCCCCACACGTAAGAGTGTACTTCGTGCAGTGAGTAACGCTTGACAAGGATATCCTTGATTTTGTCCTCGTCGGTCTTTTCAACGTCGGGACGAACAGGGTAAAGCGGTGAACGTGTGGTGTGAACATCAAAGTTATCGTAGCCGTAAATACGGGTGATTTCCTCAATAATGTCCGCCTTCATTGTAACGTCCTTGGTTGCACGCCAGCTCGGTACGGTAACCTTGAAGTTATCGTCGTCAACGCTTGCAGTAAAGCCGAGGGAATTAAGGGTATTTATAATTGTAGTGTTGTCGATTTCTATACCTGTGTACTTGTCAACAAACGCCTTATCAAATTCGAGCGAAACTTCGGGATACTCAAATGCAACCTCGTCTGTGAGAGCCGACACGATTTTTGCGTCGCTGTCGGTATCTAAAAGGAGTTTCATAAATCTTGCGATTGCTACGGTTGTCATTGCAGGGTCAAGGCTCTTTTCGTAACGCATTGACGCATCGGTGCGATGACCGAGACGCACGGTTGACTTACGGATTGACGCTGCGTCAAACGTTGCAGACTCGAGGGTAAGGGTAGTTGTATCGTCAACGATTTCGCTGTCGAGTCCGCCCATAATACCCGCAATTGCAACGGGTGTGTTGTCGTTGCAAATCATAAGAGTGTCGGTGTCGATATTGCGGTCAACTCCGTCGAGTGTTGTAAATGTGAACGGCTCGTCAAAACGCTTGATTCTGATTTTGCCGACCTTACGGCTGTCAAATGCGTGCATTGGCTGACCCATTTCAAGCATAAGGTAGTTTGTAAGGTCTGCAAGGAAGTTGATTGCACGCATACCGCAGTAGTAAAGACGAATACGCATATTGACAGGAGAAACGGTTGTGCCGATATTTTCAACCTGCATACAGGAATAACGCTGGCAGAGCGGGTCGAGAATCTTAAGGTCAACTTTTTCAAGCGAGTCGTACTCTGCGGTGTCGATAACGTCAAGCGGCTTGAGTTCTCTGCCTGCAAGGGCAGCAAACTCACGGGCAATACCGTAGTGACCCCAGAGGTCGGGACGGTTTGTAAGCGACTTGTTGTCAACTTCAAAAATAATATCCTCAATCTCGTAAATATCTTTGAGGTCTGTGCCGTTTTTAACATCGTCGGTGATATCCATAATACCGCTGTTGTCGTCAGAAATACCGATTTCTTTTTCCGAGCAGCACATACCGTTTGACGTGTAGCCTGCAAGTTTGCGGGGCGAAATTTCAATATCGCCGATTTTTGCACCGAGTTTTGCAAAAGCGGTCTTCATACCCACTCTTACATTCGGAGCACCGCAGACAACGTCTGTGAGTTCACTTTCGCCGATGTCCACTTTGAGAAGGTGGAGTTTCTTTGACTCGGGATGAGGCTCAACGCTTTTAATCTCTGCAACAACTATTCCCGAAATATCGGAGCCTTTGAAGAATATATCGTTTTCTACCTCGGCGGTCGAGAGCGAAAACTGATTGATAAGTTTGATTTTGTCAAGACCCGAAAGGTCAACGAAGTCTGAAATCCAATTCATTGATAAAAACATAGTTATTCACTCTCCTTTCTTATTCGTCATCGGTGAACTGCGACAGTGATTTGAGGTTGCCGCTGTTAAGGTCACGTATATCGCCGATGCCGTATTTCATCATAACAAGTCTTGTGAGTCCGAGACCGAATGCAAAACCTGTGTACTCGTCGGGGTCAATGCCGCCCATACGAAGCACCTCCGGGTGAATCATACCGCAGGGGCAAAGTTCAAGCCAGCCGCTGTGCTTGCACGACGGACAGCCTTCGCCGCCGCAGATAAGACAGCTGATATCGAGTTCAAAGCCCGGCTCAACGAACGGGAAAAATCCGGGACGGAGTCTTACTTTGATGTCTTTTTGGAACACTTCGGACAACATAGTTTTCATAAAGTAAATAAGGTTTGAAATTGAGATGTCCTTATCCACCATCATACCTTCCATCTGGAAGAAGGTGTTTTCGTGGCAGGCGTCGGTTGCCTCGTTACGGAAACATCTGCCCGGGAAGATTGCCTTAATCGGTACGCCGTCCTCAGTAAGAGGTTTTTTGTACTTTCTGAGGATTGCGTTTTGTGCCGCAGAGGTCTGGCTCTTGAGGAGCTGACCGTTTGTGAGATAGTATGTGTCCTGCATATCACGTGCGGGGTGGTCCTTAGGAATATTAACGGATTCAAAGCACTCGTAGTCTGTTACAACCTCGCTGTAATCCTCTACTGTAAATCCCATTGATTTGAATATCTGCTCGCACTGACGCTGCACGAGGGTTATTGGGTGATAAGAACCTCTTGCAGTATTGACGGGCATAGAGAGGTCGAACTCGGGCATAAGCTCGATTTCAGCCTGAATTTCTCTTTCTTTAAGTTCTGCGGTCTTCTCTGAAATTTTGTCGGCAACGACTTTTTTAAGCTCGTTTACATGCTGACCGAAAGTCTTTTTTTCCTCGTTTGAGAGTTCTTTCATTCCCTTGAGAAGTCCTGTGACCGAACCTTTTTTGCCGAGGTACGACACACGCACGCCCTCAAGTTCGGACATATCTTTGATTGCTGCAAGTTCTTTTTCGAACTGCTCTTTGAGCTGTGATATTTTATCCATAATTTCTCCTTTCAGAAAATAGTTAACATAAAAAAGTCCGCCTCAACAATGAGGCGGAACATAATTCCGTGGTACCACTCAAATTGCAGGGTGCTCCCTGCCACTCAACAGCTTTAACGCAGCCATACGCCTTGCTTACTTTCTCGCAGGGAGCTCAGTAACTGAAATTCAAGCAGGTTTTATCATATGCTTTCACCGTCCGCATACTCTCTGTATCAAAAATACTGCTCTACTTACATTACTTCAAAGCATTCAATATTGAATAAGATTATAATATTTTATTATTAATATGTCAAGTTTTTAACAAAAAATTATAAAAAGTATTGTAATTTTAATAAATTTTGTATATAATGTTTTTCATAGTGTATAAGTATATACTTTTTTCACACGGAGGTGACTTTAAATGACTGATAAGACTATGACCTTTAAAATCGGCGGCAACGACGAGGATATTATGAAAGAAACCCTGACCAAGGTTTTTGATGCCCTGCAGGAAAAAGGCTATAACCCTATCAATCAGATTGTAGGTTATATTCTCTCTGAGGACCCTACTTACATTACAACGCACAATAACGCAAGAAGTTTAATCAGACGAATTGACCGTGACGAACTGCTTGCAGAAATGGTTAAGTCATACCTCAGCTAAAATAATACGAAATGGAGGTGTTACCCCTTGGCAGAAAAGTTTTTGGAATACAAGGGCAAGCCGCTTGTACGCAGCGGTAACACGATTTACTACGGCGATATGAACGACCCGTATGTAGTTTGCCTCGGCATAAAGAATTCGGAAAAATTAGAGGACATCACTCTTGCAGGCGACGTCACAATACAGCTTCTCAGCACTGACGAGGATGCGTCCCCGAAAGACAGAATTATTAAGAAGAGCGAGAAAAACGGACTCTTCAACGCACTCGACCTCGGTGCTACCTGGCTTGAAAGACAGTTAAAAAAAGGTTAATCCAAACGGATTAACCTTTTTTATTTTTACAGTCCTGCTTTTTCTTTTATGTACTTGCGTGCTTTGACTGCGTATTCAAACGGGTTTGCTTTTGCAGGGTCCTGCTCTGCCTCAACTACAACCCAGCCTTCGTAGTCGTTTTCTGCAAGGATGTCAAAAATCGGTTTGAAGTCAACGTCGCCGTCGCCCGGAACCGTGAACACGCCTGCACGTACAGCATCGAGGAAGCTCATATGCTGCGGCACAACCTGATTGTTGTAAACGTCAAGACGAACGTCCTTGAGGTGAACGTGCTTGATTCTGTTTACATACTTTTTGAGAACGGGAACAGGGTCAATACCTGCGAAGGTCAGGTGACCGGAGTCAAAAAGGAGGTAAACAAGGTCGGGGTCGGTGATTTCCATCAACTTGTCGATTTCCTCAACAGTCTGAACGCCCGTACCCATATGGTGATGCACTGTGAAGTACATACCCTTGCTCTTTGCATAAGCACCCATCTCGTTAAATCCTTTGGCAACGATAGCCCACTCCTCGTCGGTGTAGTACGGCTTTTCGTCAAGAATTGACTTTGTGAGGTCGCCCTGAATTGAGTTTCCCTGCTCGGAAGCTCCGATTACTCTTGCACCGAGTTTGTAGAGTTTGTCTGCGTGAGCTTTGAATGCCTCGATAGTTTCCTCGTATGGCTTTGAGGTGAGGTATGACGAGAACCACGCATTACAAATCTGAAGTCCTCTTATGTCAAGATAAGGCTTTAAAACGTCGGGGTCTGACGGGTATTTGTTGCCGATTTCAGAGCCCTTGAAGCCTGCAAGTGCCATCTCGCTGATGCACTGCTCAAATGTATTTTCTGCACCGAGGTCGGGCATATCGTCGTTAGTCCAGCCGATTGGTGCGATTGCAAGTTTTACTTTATCGGGATTAAGCATAGTATCTCCTTTGTAATTATGAATTATGAGTTATGAATGATGAATTTCGGGAGGGCTCCGCCCTCACCCGTTTTACTAAATCAAGTGCAGACAGCGTCCGCCCTTAATTCATCACTCATCATTTATCATTCATCATTAATAATCAAATGTCTTTGCAATATTCTCCTGCATATCCTTATACGCCGCTGCAACAGTTTCGCTTGTGGAAACCTCGGCAACGCCTACACGCCACCAGCTTTCGAAGCCCGGCGTCATTGTCTTAGGCAGAACCTTTATATCGAATACGCACGCCTTGGTCTGCTTTTTAGCGTCCTCAAGTGCAGCACGTAGTTCATCCGAAGTATGGATTGAGTATCCTTTTGCACCGTAGCCCTCAGCAATTTTTGCAAAATCAACAGTCATTTCGGCACCGTCGAGCATTCCTGTTACAGGATTTCTCGCACGAAAAACAGTGCCGAAGGTGTCTGTACCCTGATTGTTCTGCAGATTTTCAATACAGCCCCAGCCAAGATTGTCAAACAGGCAGACGTTAATTTTAAGACCTTCCTGAAGTGCGGTGTAAAGTTCGCTGTGACCCATAAGGAATGAGCCGTCGCCGCAGAAGGTATACACCTCTGACTCAGGCTGTGCGAGTTTTGCACCGAGTGCGCCGTTAACCTCGTAGCCCATATTTGAATAGCCGTATTCCATATGGTATGTGCCACGTGCCTTTGGTCTGAAAAGACGCTGCATATCGCCGGGGAGCGAACCTGCCGAGCCGAGTGCGATATCGTTTTCGTCCATAAACTCGTTGATTATACCGAGTGCGAGAGTCTGATTAAGACCGCCATCGAGTTCCTTGGTGTAATAGTCGTCAACGATTGCGTCCCACTCTGCTTTTGCGTCTGCGATTTCATTTGTGTAAGAGGTCTTGTAACCTTCAAGTGCTGCATTAAGAGCAGTAACCGCCTCACGTGCGTCGGCAACAATAGCTTCTGCATCCATCTTATAAGCGTCAAACGGGCAGATGTTGATGCCAAGCACCTTTCTGTCTTCATTAAAGAGCCACTTTGAAGATGTGGTGAAGTCTGTAAATCTTGTGCCTACGCCGATTACGAGGTCCGCATCTCTGCCGATAACGTTAGCAGCCTTACCGCCTGTTACGCCTATACCGCCGAGGTTAAGCGGGTGTTTCCAGTCGATGAGTCCTTTACCCGCCTGAGTTTCTGAAATCGGAATATTGCACTTTTCAGCAAGTGCAAGAAGTTCTTTTTCGGCACCGCTGTAACGAACACCGCCGCCGCAAACAATAATAGGCTTTTTAGCCGCTTTAATCATTTCTGTCGCCCTTTCAAGCTGCGACTTGCTGATTGGTCTGCGGTCGATGTGCCAAACTCTTTTTTGAAGGAAATGTTCGGGGTAATCGTAAGCCTCGCCCTCTACATCCTGCGGCATTGCAAGGCATACAGCACCCGTGTCTGCAGGGTCTGTGAGAACACGCATTGCATTGATGCAGGCAGTCATAAGCTGCTCGGGGCGTAAAATTCTGTCAAAATAGTGGCAAACGCCTTTAAAGGCATCCGTAACTGTTCTGCCATAGTTGTCGAAAAACTCAGCCTGCTGAAGAACAGGGTCGGGCTGACGGCAGGCAAATGTGTCGCCGGGGAGAACGAGAAGCGGAATTCTGTTTGCAGTTGCACAACCGCAGGCAGTTACCATATTTGTGGCACCAGGTCCGATTGACGAAACGCACGGAATAATTGCCTTTCTGTCCATTTGCTTTGCATAAGCAACAGCGGCAAGAGCCATATTCTGCTCGTTTTTACCCTGGAAGAACGTGAGGTTGTGACCGCCCTGTTCGAGTGCCTGACCAACGCCTACAACACAGCCGTGACCAAAAATACCGAACATACCCGAAACAAACTTTGTTTCTACGCCGTCAACCTCAATGTACTGATTGTCAAGGAATTTGACAAGTGCCTGAGACATTGTAAGTCTTTGTCTTTTCATATTTCACCTCGTAAGAATTATGAATTATGAGTTATGAATTATGAATTAATGGTGAGCTTCGCTCACACTCATTTTATTATCAGGTGTGGACAGCGTCCACCCTTAATTCATCATTCATCATTTATCATTTATCATTAAAACTCGATTTCATCGAGTTTTACAGGTCTGTGCTCTGCTACAGAGAGTTTTGCCGCAAGTCCGAGACGGAGTGCCTCAAGACCGTCGTTAACAGTTGTTTTAGTTTCTTTGTTGTTAAGCACTGCATCGATGAATTCGTTCATCTCGTCAGTAAAGGACTGCATATATCTTTCAAGGAAGAAATAGAGAGGCTTGTCGGTAACATTGCCGTTTTCGTTGATATATGCAACATTTGTAGGTGTGTCGTTTGCTGCAGAAGCCTGACCGCCCGAGCCGAACACCTCGAGTCTCTGGTCATAGCCATAGCAAGCCTTTCGGCAATTGTCAATAACGCCGATTGCACCGCTCTTGAACTTGAGTGTTACAAGTGCTGTGTCAACGTCGCCAGCCGCACCGATAGCGGGGTCAACCATAACGGTTGCATTTGCGTAAACTTCTTCAACCTCGCCGCCGATAAAACGAGCCATATCAAAATCATGAACTGTCATATCAAGGAAGATGCCGCCCGACACTGCAACATACTCGGGCTTTGGCGGTTCGGGGTCACGTGATGTGATTTTGATTATCTGAAGGTCGCCGAGTTTACCCTCGTTTGCAAGCGACTTGATGTGTGCAAAATTGTGGTCGTAACGTCTGTTAAAACCAATCTGAAGTTTTACGCCTGCCTTATCAACAGCATCAATAACCTTCTTAATCTTTGCTACTGTAAGGTCAACGGGCTTTTCGCAGAAAATGTGCTTGCCTGCCTCTGCAGCCTCGCAAGCGATGTCTGCGTGGGTGTCTGTTGACGAACAGATAAGAACTGCGTCAATTTCGGGATTGCCGAGAATCTCGTGATAGTCCTGATAGCAGTTCGGAATTCCGAGTTCCTCTGCTACCTTTTTTGCACCGTCCACATAGATATCCGAAATGGCAACGATTTCTGCCTGCGGAATGTGATATGTAATTGACTTTGCGTGTACCTGACCGATTCTGCCGGCACCGATGATACCAACCTTTAATTTTTTCATAGCTATACCTCTCATATTTTTGCAAAAGCGAACTAATGCATATTCAATTTATTTTAACACAGCATAATTTATATTGCAATATTATAATTTATAAAATCAGAAAAATTAACGCACTTGTTAACACAAGTGCGTTATGTTACTATTCTGCATCGTCCGTAGTGTCCTCGGCTGTTGCTTCTTCATTATTCTCCTGAACTTCGGGAGTCATTGAGTAAATCCAGAATACTTTCCATATTCCGTTCTCTTTTACAAACAGATACGCCAAGTCGTCTTCGTTTTCACCTTCTTCGCCGCTGTAAGTCCCTATAATTTCAGAGAGTATGTAGCCATCTGCTTTCTTTAGCGGCTTTTCAAAGGCATTATAAAAATCTTCCTCACCGTCTTTTTTTAAGTCGGAACGAAGCTTTTTAAGCTCGGATTTTTTGTATCTGTTAACACCGACTACCTCATACTTTGTGTCATAGTTGTATCCGCATTTGTTACTTATGTATTTAAGCTCCCTCTCTAAATTCTGCACTGTAAAATCATCTAAATCTTCATACCTGGGATCGCCTTTAATAAATTTATTAATATTCTTAATATCGTTTTCGGTATATAAAAACTTAGCAATTTTAACATTTTGATGCTTAATGGCGTATTCACGAGCATACAGCGTAAGGCGGTAGCCCTCAAAATCATAGGCGATGTAGCCGCCGACACCGAGAATTGCAATTATAACGATTATTGATATGAGTGCCTTTATCCAGCCTTTTTTACGCTTTTTCTTTGGCTTTTCCTGAGCAGGAACAGGCGGAATAACAGGGGCATAGGTTAAATCTTCTTTTGGTGCGTTGTTCACGGGAGAGCCGCATTTGGGGCAGAACTTTCCTCCGTCACGCACATAAGCACCGCATTTGTCACAATACATATAGTACACCTCCGCACAAAGATTATATCATATGAAAGCACATCAGGTCAACAAAAAACTGCTCAGCCAAGCACAGCTTGACAGAGCAGTTTTTTAATTAAACATATAATCCTGAATAAATCTTCCACTTGCCGCCTTCACGAACCAAGTAAATCATTGTGTCGCTTTCGTCGTCATCATCATCGCCTTCGATGGTTACAGTAACGTCTGCAATAGCAACCTTCTTATACTTTT
This sequence comes from Oscillospiraceae bacterium, assembly GCA_015065445.1. Lineage (GTDB taxonomy): Bacteria > Bacillota > Clostridia > Oscillospirales > Acutalibacteraceae > Eubacterium_R. The sequence goes on from SVQF01000048.1 coordinate 12,779, forward strand.
TGAGTCCCTTGAGCTCAGACTTAGAAAATTCGTCAACATCAAAGTCATCCTCTATTGTGCTTGACTTGAGGTTCTTTGTTTTGTAAATCTTAACGTTGTTGAATTCAACTTTGATTTTGATGTTATCGCCATACTCGTCTTCCCAGTAATCAGGAAGTTCACTGAATTCTTCTTCAAAATACTCGTCAACGTCGTCGTATTCCTCGCTGTCATCAATCCAGTCTTCCATATCTTCCAACTGTTTTTCAGGAGTAAGCGACTTGATTTTTTTGTAGTTACCCTTTTCGATAGCGGTAACATATGAATTTACAGACCTTTTAACAGCGGGCTTGCCGTTTGCAACCTTGCCGATAATTGAGCCGCAAATGATGAGTGCAACAACTGCGATAATGATTACTACAAGATTTGCAGTGTTTTTGATGTCGAAGTTTTTGAAGTCAACCTTTTTGAAAAAGTCAGTAACAGGATTGCTGCTTGCAACTGTGCCTGCAGCTGCAACCGGTGCGGGTGCAGGTGCAAATCCGCCTTGCTGAACAGGGGGCTCAACGGGCTGAGCAAAAGGTTCAACAGGCTGAGTAAAAGGCTCTGCAGGAGCAGGTTCTGTGTTTACATTTTGAACAGGGACGTTCTGAACTTCGGGTGCAGGAGTTTCGCTGAGGTTTGCACCGCAGGTAGCACAGAAGACGCTGTCGTCAGGGAGCTGAGCTCCGCATTTTGGACAAATCATTATTATCTCTCCTTATAACTAATTTAATGAAAATATTATAACAAAATAACAAATGTCTGTCAATGACAAAAAGCGAGCATAAAATAACAGTGAAAATAACAGACAGCAACGCTTTGCGGTGGCGTATGCCCATGAATAGCCGCACGGTATGTCTGATGATATAAATGCGTAAAATTATTGCAGGGAGCGGCAGCCGTGACATCGGTGTGTTTTGCGTCTGTGGAGTGTCGCAGCAGCCCTTCCCTGCAAGCAGTACGTGAGGTTATTTCGTTTTGACCGTTTTCGCTTTGCTCCATGTGGAGTACGCTTTAAAGCCGTCTTTGCACTGATAATACGTTCTTATTCTTACGTAATACTTCTTGTTTGCCTTGAGTTTTTTTATTGTTTTAGCGGTATTCTTGTAGCCCTTGACGGTTACTGTTTTTGTTGTGCCGCCCTTGAAGTTTTTATTTGCTGAATACTGAATCTGATAACCCGTAATACGTTTTACGGACATCTTTTTTGCCTGACATTTCCACGTTACCTTAAATGCCTTTTTCTGCGGCGTTACTTTATTGAGCGTTGTGCCGAGCGGTCTGATTACAAAAATCGGACCCTCGAGCAAGCCTTTTTTCAAATACTGCTCATATTCAGTATCTTCCATACCACCGGCAGCACTTGTAGCGAATGCTTCTTCAGCAAAATCTATTCCGGTGTAATCGCCTGTACCCGTTACTTTCAGTCTGCAATAGCCCATATCGACATTGTTGCCGTACTCTTTTACATAATCCTGTCCTTCAACAAGTTCTTTATAATAATCTATATACTTTCTGTGTTCAGGCTGGGACTCGTCCCAATACCCGAAACGCAATTTTACTTTTACTTTTGGTGTTATTTTTTTACCTGTCCATGTTTTACAGTACCAGTCGCCTTCAAAAGATCCCCAAGCATCTTTTTTCTGTACATTAATAAATGTCTGATGGTAATAAGGGTCTTCCATCGCATTTTCGCCATATGCCGAAACGGGAACTATAACTGTAAACAGAGAAATAATAGTCAAAAAAATACTTATTATTCGCTTTTTCATAATACATACCTCCGGATTTACAAATTATTTCATAGTTAATATGTTTTGTACTGCACTAAAAGTGTTTTTCCTATTCACCTCGATAAATGTAAGCATTACAAATGCAAAGCAAATTATGGCTTAACAACTAAGCGATATAACTTATGCACTGATAAATAAAACATAATACAAGTTTTGTTTTATTTACCTGACTATATCAATAATATCACATTTTATTAAATAATCAACTGATATTGCAAAATTGTATAAATACGTGCAAAAAAGAAGAAACACCGAGCATAACACTCGGTGTTTCCCCTCTCTGTCTATAACAAACTATAGGAGGACAGGTTACCTATGACGGTTGCGGCTCCGTCAAAGGTGCATTTGTAATTATACTCAAATGTTACTAATTTGTCAAGGGAATAGTTTATAATTTTTCAGCGTTTTGTACAAAATATAAAGATTGTGTCCAAATTGAACAAAAATCGGTACTTTTGCTTGACAAAGAACATTTGTTCGATTAATATTAAATTGGAAATAACTTCCACTCGGTTGTTTCTGATTATATAAAGAAAGAAGGGCAGAAGATGTCGATTGATGAATTGGCTCGTGAATACGAGCGGCAGTACAAAGTTCTTTGTGCAAAGATGGACGCACTCAGACCGCTTTTGTGTGTTTACACTGGCAAAGACCTTTACCTGCTTAGAAAACGAATTAGAATTTATTACGATATGGCTTGTGAATGCAAAAACACTGCATCTCTGCTGTGTGCATACTATGGGGAGGATGAAGATGGACTTTCTTGATTTGTACTATTACTCCCACACGTTTGACGATAAGGACAGTGCCGATTTTGACACTGCAAAAAGAAAAGCGTTTGCTCTTGTGCTGCCTAAAATCATTGAAAGCGACCTCACACAGATGCAACGCATATGTATTCAGATGAAATATGTTAACAACCTCTCGCAGTGCGAAATAGCAAAAAAACTCGGCATAACTCAACCGTCGGTATCACGCCATATTGCCAGCGGAAAAAGGATTATTAACGATAAGCTGAAATACTGCTACATTGCTT
>SVQF01000049.1 GCA_015065445.1 Oscillospiraceae bacterium
TTAAAATTCCCCCTTGATGTATATTCTACATCAAGGGGGTTCTTTTTTCTATTGTCCATTTTTTACGGACTTGTTCATGATGACACCTGTTTTTTCTTGTTATTTTGAATAAGATACGATAATGCCGCCGTTTGATGCGTAGGTTGAATTCAGTCCGCTTGCCTTTACTATTTCAACATCGCCAAAGGACGCTGTTGCGGCAATTTTTTCTTTTACAAGCCCTGCTTTTTCGGGGCAGCAAACGTGCGTGATAATCAGCCGTTTGTCAGCAAGGTCAATACCTGCAACATTTTCGCCTATGATATTTGCCATTTTTACTATCGCCCTGTTCATCGCAATATCCTGAGCGGAAAGCGAGATGTTGCCCTCTTTAGTGCGTTCAAACACCATCTTGAGTTTGAGTTTTTTCAGGATTGTTGCGGCGAGTGCAAATAGTCTGCCGTTCTTTTTCAGAACATCGAGCGATTCAAGGCAAAAATAGAGCGCCGTGTGGTTTACAATATAATCCTCAACTGTGCTTACTACTGTGTCGAAATCGGTACCTGCGTCGCCGAGTTCTTTAATTTTTTCTGCGGTAAGGCTTTCAATACCCGACGTTGCAAGTGAGTTGAACACGTGAATTTTTTTATTGCTGTCGGGATGGTCTTCCCTGTAAAGTTCCACGCCCTGCAAGGCACTGTTGTAAGTTCCCGAAAGTTTGTCGGTAATAGTGATTACATACAGTTCGTCCTCGTCGCAGTCAAACGCCGACGCCCAGGCGTCAGGCGACGGACACGCAGTCTTAGGCACATCGCCGTATTCAAGTGTGCGGCGAATATAGTCGTCCTGGTCAAAGTTCTCGTCATCGAATATACGGTAATCGCCTATTTCGAGTGTAAGAGGAACAAAAGTGATATTTTTCCAGTCTGCCATCCTTGCTGTTCTGTCGCAGCAGGAGTCTGCAATAATTCTGTAACTCATAGCCTGTCCTTGTCTTTAATTAATTATTCGTCTGCCTGAGGATATTCCAAATCCTCTTTGGTCCAGTCGTTTATAACCTCAAGAAAGTTTTTAGCCTCTTCCTTTGCCTGCGGAAGATTGTGTTCAAGGCAGTTGCCACATCCCTTTGATGATGCGTCGGGAATTCTGCCCCAGAAGTCCGCAACGTGCTGAAATCCATCCTTAATAAGCCGGAGCGAGTAGTTGTCGGTAAGGCTTCTTGTAATAAGATAAAACCCTGTTCTGCTGCCCATTGGTCCAAAGAAAATAATGTTATCGCCGAACTCGGTTCCTCTGAAATAAGTTGTAAGGATGTGCTCTATTGTGTGAAGTGCCGAATTTGTGAGGTAATCGCCTCTGTTTGGCTCTTTCATACGAATATCGTAAGTTGTAATATCATCATCAATCCGATTGATATATATTCCTTTTTTCAATGTCTCGTGGTCAATCTGAAAGCTCGGATTAGTTTTCATTACTCAGTAACCTCCAGTCCTGTTAAAAATGATATGTTGCCTGTAACCTCGTACGCTGATTTTTCGCCCTTGCAAAGAGCCTCAAATCCGTCAATAAGCGAAAGTGCGTCCGCCTTTGACGCTTCAAACAGTTCCTCAAAACTGTCGTTTCTTTTTATATTATCGTACGGCGAAGTCCACGCCTTATTTCTTATATTAGCACAATTATTTGCTAAATCCAAGTCTTTTGGCTTAATTGATGCAGAAAGTCTGAAATATTTTATCAGCGGTGCAACAGGTCTTTCGAGCATATGGGTAACACGTGTTGCCGTGCCGTTTTCATCACGCAGAATGTTTTGCACATTCGCAGTGTCGGTGATTGCACGGATTATCTCGGACTGAGGCACGTCCCTGCCGCAAGCCTTGTTGACGGTGTAGTTCATAATCCTCGCAATTTCATTATACGCAAGTTCGCTGTCGGAAAATGTCGCCTTTGAGTCAAAAAGTGACGGCGGATAAATTCCGCAGCGGTTGTATAGCAGATATGTATCTATAGCATGTTCCACAGTATTGTGTGCTGCAAGCGGATGAATATGCTTGTTTTCGGCAGTCATTTCATTCTGCCTTGCGTAGACATACGGGTGGCAGTTGCGGTCGAGTGCATAGTGCAGAATAAAGCCATAAACATATGACTTTGCTATATCCCTGTTATCAGTAAGTTTGAGGCAGTCACAAAATGAGTCGAATATCTTTTCGCTCTTGCCTCTGTGAAGTGCTGACGATACACCGAAAAGCGATTTGTAAATCTTATCAGGCGGCCACAGTCTGTGAAACAGAAATATATCGGGTCCCTGACAGCCGATTCCTGCGACACTGACATCAAAATCAAAGTCTGCCTTTTTTTCAATTTCGTCTTTAAGTTCCTCTAAAAAAATATAATGTGTTGCAAAAGCAGGCATATCAATCTCCGTTAAATCAAGTTTTTAATATCCTTTGGGAATTCACATTCAATATGTACAGTTTTAAGCGTTACAGGATGAGTTAATCTTATATCCCTGCAGTGCAGTGCCTGACGGTTAATCATCGTACAGTCGCCGCCGTAAAGCGAATCGCCGAGAAGCGGATGCCCGATATGTGACATATGCACTCTTATCTGGTGAGTACGTCCCGTTTCGAGCGTAAACTTTACAAGTGTGTAGCCGTCGTAACCGGTGACAGGTTCGTAGTGCGTAACGGCACGCTCGCCGTTTTCACTCACCCTGCGTTTGATAATACTGTCGCCGCAGCGTGCAACAGGCAAATCCACCGTGCCGCTTTCGGCTATGCTGCCCTGCACAAGTGCGTAGTAGTGCTTAACAATATTACCTGCCAGTTTTGATGCGGCAAGTTCGTGCTTTGCCACAACTACAAGTCCGCTTGTATCACGGTCAAGTCGGTAAACGGCACGGAAAGCGGTGTCCTCATTCAGATGATACGCCACAAAGTTTGAAAGAGTATCGCCTATATGGTTTCGGCTTTCGTGTACGGGCATAAGCGGCGGTTTGTTAAGAACGATTATGTCCTCATCCTCGTAGCACACCTCTATATCCATTTTTACAGGCGACGGCATATGTCCCCTGTTTTCTATTTCGATAACAAGTTTGTCGCCGTCTGAAAGAGTATCTATAGTTCTTGCAAAACTTCCGTTTAAGGTTATGCCGTTTTCGGTTTGTTTAAGCCTTGTAAGCAGCGACGAAGACACGCCGAACGCTCTGAGATAGTCCTTTATTCTTATGCCGCTGTCGTTTGGGCAGGCTGTGAATTCAATTTTCCTCATAGAATTTATATTAATAAAAAACTGTGTAAAAGTCAACAATTGAATTTGTGTATATTCAGTGCTATAATGTAACAAAAAAGGGGGCGTTTTTATGCAAAGACATTGGTTTAAAGGCGACACGCATCTGCACACTACCAATTCAGACGGCTCGCTGCACCAGTACGAACTGATTGATTACTGTAAGCGTAAGGGTCTTGACTGGGCTATTATAACAGACCACAACTTCAACACCGTTAAAGAATCTTATTCGAGTGACGGATTAACTGTAATTCAGGGGCAGGAACTTACGGGCGAAAACGGACACGTCAACGTGTGGGGTGCCAAAGTTCCGTTTGAGCCTCCATACGATTTAAGTGATATTAACGCCTACAAAAAGATTACTGAAAAAAGCAGCAAAAACGGTGCTGTCATAAGCGTGAACCACCCGTTTTGCTCAAACTGTCCGTTCAGGATGGACCTTGACGGTTTTCCTATGGACTGTGTTGAGGTGTGGAATACAATTCAGCATTCGGACAATAACAAGGCACTTGCATGGTGGGTAAAAAAGCTCGACGAGGGCAAGCACATCGGTGCGGTGGGCGGTTCCGACTACCACAAAGACTACGTAAGACTGAAAATGCTTGCGTCGCCCACAACTATTACATACGCAAAGAGCAACAGCCCCGAGGATATTCTTGAGGCACTTACCGAGGGCAGAAGCGTTGTTACCAACAGCCCCGAAAGTTCTATGATTTATCTTACCGTCGATGACGCACAACTTGGCGACAGCGTTAAACTCGGCGACGGAATTACAGGCAAGGTTACTGCCACAAAACTGCACGCAGGGTTTATTCTGCGGGTTTACAACAACGGCAGAATTGTGCATCAGCACAAGGCGTCTGCTTACGAAAAAGAATACACCGCACATTTTGGCATAAAAGAAAAAGGTTATATCCGTGCAGAGATTGACTACAAACTTTCTCCGCCTGCAAAAAGGCTGCTCGGCTTTGCGGAAAAGAACTTCCTTACGTCGCTCGGTGCAACTCCGCCCGAGACCGCAGACGAGCTGTTCTGGGCGTTTACAAACCCGATATGGATTGAATAATTATGAACGGAATCACCGAATATCTGTTCAGCAAGCAAGATACCGAATACCGTGACTTTCAGGCAAAACTTATGCCGACGGTTGAAGGTAAAAAGTTTATAGGCGTACGCACGCCTGTTCTGAGGCAATACGCAAAAGAAGTGGCAAAAAGCAACTTCAGAGATGAGTTCTTAAACGAACTGCCGCACTGTTATTTTGACGAAAATCAACTGCATGCATTTGTAATTTCTCTTACAAAGGATTTTGACAAATGCATTGCAGAAACAGAGGCGTTTTTGCCGTATATTGACAACTGGGCGACGTGCGACCAGCTGAGTCCAAAGGTGTTTGCAAAGCACAAAACCAAACTGCTGCCTTATGTTGACAAATGGCTCGTCAGTGAAGAGGAATACACGGTACGGTTTGGAATCAAGATGCTTATGCAGCATTTTCTCGACAACGACTTTGACGAAAAATATATGAAAAAAGTCGCATCTGTAAAGAGCGACAGGTACTACATAAATATGATGACAGCGTGGTATTTTGCAACCGCACTTGCAAAGCAGTACACCACCGCAGTTAAGTATATAGAACAAGGTGCTCTTGACAAGTGGACGCACAACAAAGCGATTCAGAAAGCCCGTGAAAGTTTTCGTATTACCGCTGAACAAAAAGAATATTTAAAAACGCTGAAAAAATAAAAGCCGGCACGGTCCAAAGACCGTGCCGTTGTTATTATACTGAGAACATCTGGGTAAAGAAACTTACCTGAAAAACAAATGTAAGCACTGCAATAAGTATTGAAAGTGCTGCCTTTACGCCGAGAACAACGAACGCTATTATAGAAAGTTTTTTTGCACTGCGTGCGTTCTGCAACAGTTCGGCATTGTTTGCGGCTGTAGCGTAGTTGATTACGTTATTTGCCTTAGAAATACCGATTGCACCAAAAACAATCGTAAGTGCTATTCCTGCAACAACACTGCAGATTATTGCAATAATTCCGAAAGTGTTTGCGGTTGAACACTCGCTCATCATATTGGTAAGCTGATACTGCGGGTTATAGGGATTTGGCTGAACATAAACCTGCTGCTGATATCCGCCCTGTCCTGCCTGCTGCTGATTTGCAGCGTTCTGACAATCCTGACAGTACGTATAGCCCTCAGGTATACTTCTGCCGCAATTTGCACAAAAGCCCATAAAATTCTCCTCTTAATTAAACTATATCTCGTGCCTGTTTTTAATTTTAAGACGTTCCATCGCACGTGCAAGGTCGTTTGCAGTCTGATGATATTCAAACAGCGACTGTTTCTGACGGAGTTTTTCCTCTGCACGCTGCTTAGCCTCTTCGGCACGGTCCTTATCAATTTCCTCGGGACGCTGGCACGAAATGCACACAACGGTTGCAGTGTTGTCAAAAAACTCTATGAAGCCGCTGCCTATGAACGCAAATATTTCGTCACCCTCTGCAGGGGTGATTTTCATTTCGCCCGATTCAATCGGAGCCACAACGTTTTCGTGGTGAGCAAGAAAGCCCTTTAATCCGTCGTCTGCAATAGGCAGAACAAGTTGAACACAGTCGCCCTCAAAAAACACCCTGCGTGATGATACAATTTTAAGTTTAAATGTATTCATACGGTTCACCTGAATTTATAACGTCTTTGCCTTTTCTATTGCGTCGTCGATTGTGCCGACGTTGAAGAAGGCTGCTTCGGGAAGGTCGTCAACTTCGCCGTTAACAATTGCCTTGAAACCTCTTACAGATTCTTTAAGCGGCACGTACTTACCGTCAAGACCTGTAAACTGCTCTGCAACATGGAACGGCTGCGACAAAAATCTTTCAATTCTTCTTGCACGGTGAACGGCAAGTTTATCCTCGTCTGACAGTTCTTCCATACCGAGAATTGCAATAATATCCTGAAGTTCCTTATACTTCTGAAGATACTCCTGCACCTGACGTGCAACCTCATAGTGTTCCTCGCCGACAACGTCAGCCTCAAGAATACGGCTGTTTGACTCAAGCGGGTCAACAGCAGGATAAATACCCTTTTCAACAATCTTTCTTGAAAGTACGGTTGTTGCGTCAAGGTGTGCAAAGGTGGTTGCAGGTGCGGGGTCGGTAAGGTCGTCGGCAGGCACGTAAACAGCCTGAACCGATGTGATAGAACCGTTTTTGGTAGACGTAATTCTCTCCTGCAGTTCGCCGAGGTCGGTAGCGAGCGTTGGCTGATAACCTACGGCTGAAGGCATTCTGCCGAGAAGTGATGAAACCTCTGAGCCTGCCTGAATAAATCTGAAAATATTATCTATAAACAGCAGAACGTCCTGATGCTCTTTGTCACGGAAGTACTCTGCCATTGTAAGACCTGTTTCGGCAACACGCATTCTTGCTCCGGGAGGTTCGTTCATCTGACCGAAAACAAGAGCGGTTTTGTTGATAACACCCGACTCTTTCATTTCGTTCCAGAGGTCGTTACCCTCACGGGAACGCTCACCTACGCCGGTGAAGATAGAATAGCCGCCGTGCTGAGTTGCTACGTTTGTAATAAGTTCCTGAATAAGTACGGTTTTACCAACGCCGGCACCGCCGAACAGACCGATTTTACCGCCCTTCTGGTAAGGGGTGAGAAGGTCTATAACTTTAATACCTGTTTCGAGGATTTCAACTTCTGAGGACTGGTCCTCAAATGCGGGCGGACGGCGGTGGATTGACCAGTGTTCCTCATTTTCGAGGCTTTCGAGGTCGTCGATAGTTTCGCCTACAACGTTAAAGAGTCTGCCCAAGGTCTTTTCGCCGATTGGCACCTTGATGGCGTCGCCCGTTGCCTCTACCTGCATATCCTTATACAGACCGTCGGACGCAGCAAGCATAATGCAGCGTACCATACCGTTACCGATATGCTGGGCCACCTCCATAACTGCTTTTTTGTCGCCGTTTTGCACTTCGAGTGCGTCTTTGATTTTAGGGAGTTTGCCGTCAAATCTTACATCGACAACGGGTCCCATTACCTGAACAATTTTTCCAAAACTCATAATACTATATCACCTGTTCTCCTTAGAACGAGCACCTGCCACAACCTCGGTAATCTCCTGAGTGATTGCAGCCTGGCGTGCACGGTTGTACTGAATAGACAGTTCTCTTATCATATTTTGTGCACTGTCGGTTGCAGTCTGCATAGCCATCATACGGGCGTTATGCTCGCTGCAGAACGACTCAACAAGTGCACCGAACACAAATCCTGTGATGTAGTCGGGCACGATTTTGTTAAACACAGTCTGTGCGTCGGGAAGAAGCGTTGCGTTATCGTAACGTTCAACAAGTTCATTCTCCTGCATCTCAATTCGTTCCTCCTTTAGCGGAAGAAGTTGGCGGCTTTTAGCCTCAACCGTCATTGAGTTAACCATCTGTGTGTATATAACATGAAGCTCGTCAATTTCACCGTTTTCAAACAATTCGGTAAGTTTGCCCGCAATATGCCTTGCACGGTTCATATTGGGGTCCTGTGCGGTGTACTGAAAATTGATATCAATATTAATATCTTTTTTCTCAAAATAATGACGACCGAGCTGACCGACTACAAAAAGTCGATTTGCCGAATCATCATTGCCGATTAATTCCTCAGCAAGTTTGATAACATTGTGGTTATACGCACCTGCAAGACCTTTGTCGGCTGTTATCACAAGATAACCTACAGTTCTGTTTTTACCTGTTTTGTTTTCACGGTGGTCAAAAAATTTGTTACCTGCCTCAGGATTCTTGTCAAGAATTTTTGCAAGAGAGTCCTGAATCAAGTAGAAATACGGCTCAGTATTTTTTAAATCTCTGCGGGCTTTCTGAAGTTTGGACGAGGACACCATATACATAGCGTTTGTAATCTTCATTGTGTCCTTAATCGACTTTATTCTGCCCTGTATTTCTCTTGCGTTAGCCATATAAAAATCTCCAAACCTATTTGCCTCCCTTTTCAAAGGGAGGGGGACCGCTTGCGGTGGAGGGACGGTCTTTTCCTTATAAACTGACTTAAAGTCAAGCCAAAAGACAATCCCTCAGTCAGCTTCGCTGACAGCTCCCTTTACGCAAGGGAGCCAAATCAGTTTCTCGCTTTGCTCAATCAATTCTTAAATGCCTTTGCCGCTTTTAAGATACGCTCTCTGAGGTCGTCGTCGAGCGTCTTTGTTTCGTTGATTTCGGATATAATATCAAGTTGCTGCTCATCAAAATATTCGAGCATATCCGCCTGATATTTTTTGATATTTTCAACAGGCACGTCAGTAAAGCCCTTACCGATAGCAACAACAAGCGTGATAACCTGATGTGCAAGCGACATAGGATTGCCGAGCGGCTGCTTTAACAGTTCCATAAGACCCTTGCCGTACTGAAGCTGTGCTTTGGTATCTGCGTCAAGGTCTGAGGAGAACTGAGTGAATACCTCCATCTCTCTGAACTGAGCGAGGTCAACACGCAGCGAGCCTGCAGCTTTTTTCATTGCCTTTGTCTGAGCGGCACCGCCTACACGTGATACGGAGAGTCCGACGTTTACAGCAGGACGCTGACCGCTGAAGAACAGGTCGGATTCAAGATAAATCTGTCCGTCTGTAATGGAAATAACGTTTGTAGGAATGTATGCCGATACGTCGCCCGCCTGTGTTTCGATAATCGGGAGTGCGGTGATTGAACCGCCGCCGAGTTCGGGTGTAAGGCGGCTTGAACGCTCAAGAAGTCTTGAGTGAAGATAGAATACGTCGCCGGGATAAGCCTCACGTCCGGGAGGTCTTTCAAGGAGCAGCGAAATTGCACGGTAAGCCACAGCGTGCTTGCTGAGGTCATCGTAAACAATAAGGCAGTCCTTGCCCTGATACATAAAGTATTCCGCAATCGCCGTTGCCGAATACGGTGCAATATACTGAAGTGACGCAGGGTCGGCGGCAGTTGCACAAACTACAACAGTGTAGTCAAGTGCACCGTGCTTTTCGAGGTCGCCCACGAGTTTTGCAACTGTGGACGCTTTCTGACCGATTGCGTTATAGATACAGATACAGTTCTTGCCCTTCTGGTTAAGAATTGTATCGAGTGCTATTGAGGTTTTACCTGTCTGACGGTCGCCGATAATAAGCTCACGCTGTCCCCTGCCTATAGGGAACATCGAGTCAATGGCAAGAATACCCGTTTCGAGCGGCTGAGATACCGACTTTCTGTCAACAATCGACGGGGCAGGCTGTTCAACAAGGCGGTAATCATCCGCTGCTATGTCGCCCTTGCCGTCAATCGGCTCTCCGAGAGCGTTTACAATTCTGCCGATAAATCCGTCGCCAACGGGAACGCCCGCCTTTTTGTGCGAACGCTTAACACGTGAGCCCTCGCTTATTTCGTCGTCGCTGCCGAAAAGAATACAGCCAACCGTATTTTTCTTAATATCCTGCACCATTCCCTTTACGCCCGACTCAAAGATAATAATCTCGCCGTACATTACGGAGTCAAGTCCGTGAATGGTTGCAATACCGTCGCCTACACTGATAACGGTGCCTATTTCCTCGCCCTTGGTTTCAAACTCAAAGTCTTTGATATCCTCTTTGAGAATAGAGATAATTCCCGCTGCGTCAATGTTGTTGTTCTGAACGGCGTTTTTCTCTACAGTCTCTTTAATACTTCTAAGTTTTGTTTTAAGGCTGCGGTCAAACTGTCTGCCGTCAACGTCAATAACAAAGCCGCCGAGAAGTGATGCGTCTTTTACAATCTCGATTTTAGCGTCTGCGGCTCCCGTTTCTTTGCAGACAAACGCCTTAAAGCCGTCAAGCTGTTCTGCCGTCGGCTCTGTTACGCATCTGATAACTGCGTTTGCAATATTGTTCTTTTTGTCAAGTTCCGCACCGTAAGCCTTTGCAACCTCTGCAAAATCGGCAACGCACATATCCTCGCTTATCTGAGTGAGTACGCTATGAACCGACTGCGGAAAGAGTTCTGCAATTGCAGCCTCTTTTTCGGCAAGCGGAACAGACGGGCTGTCAAGAATTGCAGCCACTTCGTCCGTAGCGTTGATAACAGCCTGTGTTTTTTCAATATCGTCTGCACTGACATTTGCTTTAAGCAGTGCAGAAATATATTCGTCCATTTTCTGAATCATTATTCTTCACTGCTTTCTTTTAAGAAATCGTCAAAAATGTCGCTGTCTGTTTCGGCACTGACATTTTTGCCCACAACTTTTTCTGCCGCCTGCATAGCAAGAGAGGCAATTTCCTCTTTTGCAGCCTTTTTGGCAGCAAGGCTGTCCATTTCAATCTGCTTTTTGGCGTCAGCCTTCAAAGCCTCGGCGTCAACCTCGGCTTTAGTAATAATTTTGTTATATTCAACCTTTGCACTGTCTTTTGCGTCGGCAATAATCTTTTCGCCCTCCGCCTCGACGTTAGCAATCCTGTTTTCGTAATCCGCAAGTTTTTCGTCAGCCTCTTTTGAGGTCTGCTCAGCGTCGTCAAACTGCTTCTGAATAAGTGCTTTACGCTCGTCCATAACCTTTTTGATTCTGCCGAAAAGAAACTTACGCATAAGCAAATAGAAAACTATCAGATTGACAAAGGTGAACGCTATGTTCCAGTCAAACTTTAACATTTACTGCGTGTCCTTTCAGAAAGAATTGCCTTATTTGAGCATAAAGATGATAAGAATACTTACGATAAGACCGTAAATAGCGGTTGCCTCTGCAAGAGCACCACCGAGAATAAGGGCTGTCTGGATTTTACCCGAAGCCTCAGGCTGACGTGCAATACCTTCTACTGCCTTGCTGGTTGCCATACCGATACCGATACCTGCACCGATACCTACTAATACTGCAATACCTGCACCAATTGCGATAAGTCCCATAATAATATCTCCTTTAAATTAATTACTAAAAATTTTAACTGTGTGTTTCGAGTGCTTTTTTGTTTTTCTTAGCACGCTTTTTCATCTTTTTGACTTTTGGCTCCTCTTCTTCCTCCTCGGTTGCCTCTGCAAGATAGAGTGAAGTCAGGAATACAAAGATATATGCCTGCAAAAGACCGTCGAACAAATCAAAATACAGGCTGAATACAATCGGAATTACCGTGTTGCGTGTTACGATTTTGATAAGTTCCATAATGGTAAACGCCGCAAGCACGTTACCGAAAAGTCGCATACAAAGCGAAAGCGGCTTTGTGATTATTTCGAGCAAATTAATCGGCGTTATAATCCATATTGGCTTTGTGTACGCCTTGATTCTGCCAAAAATACCTTTGTCACGGATGTTGGCATACTCTACAATAATAATACTTGTAATCGCCATTGCCGCCGTAACCTGCATACTCTTGGTTGGCGGTTTGAGAGCACCGAACACCGTAGGTCCGAAAATACCGATAATATTGGATATACCTATAAACAGAGCCATACTCATCAGCCACGGGATAAAGTCGTATGTTTTAGGATTCATAAGACCTTTGAAGAAGCCTTCGGCTTTTTCGTACAGCATTTCAAGAAACGCCTGCCGTCTGCTGATTTCGCCTTCGACCTTAAGATTGCGGGTAAGAATAAGTGCAAGCACGGTCATAACGGCAATAATCACCCACGAAACAACAGTTGTTTCGTCAACGGTAATGTGCATACCGAACAAATCAAAACTGAACACTTCTTCGATACTCAGCTCTTCGGCAAGTTCTTTGCCGAGGTCAAGCTTGGCAAGCTGCGGAGAAACTGTCATACGCATACCTCCTTTTACTTATTTCAAAATCTTATTATAGCACGTTATGAAAATATTTCAATACCTTAATTTATACAGTTTGTTAAATTTGATTATACTAAAAGTTAGTAGTTTACAACACATAAAAAATGGTATATAATATTTAACCGAATTATAATTATAAAGGAGTTCATTATGGCTAAACAGCAAAAAATGGTTGACGCCATTACGTCAATGGACGAGGATTTCGCAAAATGGTACACAGACGTGTGCAAAAAAGCGGAACTAATTGAATATACAAGCGTCAAGGGTTGTATGGTAATTCGCCCCTACGGCTATGCTATATGGGAGAATATTCAGCGTATTCTTGACGGAATGTTCAAAGAAACAGGACACGAAAACGTTTGTATGCCAATGTTCATTCCCGAATCACTGCTACAGAAAGAGAAGGACCATGTTGAAGGTTTTGCTCCCGAGTGTGCGTGGGTAACATACGGCGGCAGCGAAAAACTTGAAGAAAGGCTCTGCGTAAGACCTACGTCCGAGACGCTTTTCTGTGAACATTTCAAAAACGTTGTTCATTCCCACCGTGACCTGCCAAAGCTCTACAATCAGTGGGTATCGGTTGTAAGATGGGAGAAGACCACACGCCCGTTTTTACGTTCACGTGAATTCTTGTGGCAGGAGGGTCACACCCTTCACGCAACCGCCGAGGAGGCTATTGAAGAGACCGAAAGAATGCTCAACGTATACGCCGACTTTTGTCAGAAGTATCTTGCAATTCCTGTTGTAAAGGGACAGAAAACCGAAAGCGACAAGTTTGCAGGTGCTGAGCGTACATACTGCATAGAGGCACTTATGCACGACGGTAAGGCACTGCAGGCGGGCACAAGCCACTACTTCGGAGACGGATTTGCAAGGGCGTTTGAAATTCAGTACTCCAACAAAGAAAACCAGCTTACATATCCGCACCAGACTTCGTGGGGTATGACAACACGTCTTATCGGTGCAATCATTATGACTCACGGCGACGACAACGGACTTGTTCTTCCGCCTGCCGTAGCACCGATACAGGCAATTGTTGTTCCGATTGCACAGCACAAGGAAGGCGTGCTTGACAAGGCGAATGAACTCAAAGACCGTCTTGCAGAAGTATGCCGTGCAAAGATTGACGACAGCGACAATTCGCCGGGATGGAAGTTTGCCGAATACGAAATGAAGGGCGTTCCCGTTCGTGTTGAACTCGGACCTAAGGATATTGAAAACAATCAGTGCGTTGTAGTAACACGCCATAACAGAGAAAAGACTGTTGTTTCGCTCGACGACGCTCCGAACGTAGTTCTTCAGAAACTTGAAGAAGTGCGTCAGGGCATTTACGACAAAGCACTCGAAAACAGAGAACGCAGAACTTACGCAGTTAATTCGCTCGACGAAATCACAAAGGCACTTGACGAAAACGGCGACGGATTTGTCAAAGCAATGTGGTGCGGCGACGAGGCTTGCGAAGAGAAAGTAAAAGAAGTTACAGGCGTAGGCTCACGCTGTATTCCGTTTGAGCAGGAACAGCTCGGCACCACCTGTGTTTGCTGCGGCAAACCTGCAAAGCATATGGTATACTGGGGTAAGGCGTATTAAGCTGTCCGAACCGCAGTCGAAAAACTGATTCGGCTCCTTGTTAAAGGGAGGCAATAAAGTCAGAAAGGATTTATATTATGTCAGTATTAGTAACAGGCGGACTTGGTTACATCGGTTCGCACACATGCGTAGAACTTATCAACAGCGGTGTAGATATTGTTGTTGTTGATAATCTTTACAACTGCAAAAAATCATCATACGACAGAATAAAGGCACTCGTGGGCAAGGATTTTCCGTTTTATGAGTGCGACATAAGAGACGCAGAAGGTCTGCAGAAAGTTTTTGATAACGAAAAAATTGACTCCTGCATTCACTTTGCAGGTCTGAAGGCTGTAGGCGAAAGCTGTGAAAAGCCGCTTGAATATTTTGACAACAACGTTACGGGTACGCTTGTACTTCTTGACGTTATGCGTAAAAACGGCTGCAAGAAAATTGTATTTTCTTCATCTGCAACAGTTTACGGTATGAACAATATCTCGCCTCTTACAGAGGATATGCAGGTTGGCGGCGTAACAAACCCGTACGGCAGAACAAAATACATAATTGAGTGTATGCTCAAGGACCTTTACTCAAGCGACAGCGAGTGGTCGATTTGCCTACTGCGTTACTTTAACCCGATTGGTGCTCACAAGAGCGGTACAATGGGTGAAGACCCGAACGGTATCCCGAACAACCTTATGCCGTACATCACTCAGGTTGCAATCGGCAAGCGTAAGGAACTCGGCGTTTTCGGTGACGATTACGACACACACGACGGCACAGGCGTTCGTGATTACATCCACGTTGTTGACCTTGCACTCGGTCATGTTAAGGCTGTAGAGAAGGTACGTGGCGAAAGCGGACTGTTTATCTACAACCTCGGCACAGGCGTTGGTTACAGCGTGCTTGACGTTGTAAAGGCGTTCGAGAAAGCAAGCGGAGTTAAAATCCCCTACTCAATCAAGCCTCGCCGTGCAGGTGATATTGCAACCTGTTACAGCGACCCGTCAAAGGCACTAAGAGAACTCGGCTGGAAGGCTGAAAGAGGTCTTGAGGAAATGTGCGAGGATTCGTGGCGTTGGCAGTCAAATAACCCTAACGGATACCCGGACTAAAATCTGATTAATCATAAAGACGGGCTGCGAAAAGCATTGCTGAAGTCGCACCCGTCTTTTGAATTATACTATGGAATACACATCGTTTATTTATATAATATTTATATTAATAAGTCTGCTGTTTTACTACCTGCTGCCAAAAAAATGTCAGTGGGCGGTTCTTCTTGTTGCGTCACTTGTGTTCTATGTGATTTTCAGCGAGGCACTTGTTCTTGTTATGCTTGCGTCTACGCTGCTTGTGTACCTTGGCGGGCTTAAACTTGCCGCAATCAACAGCGATGTAAAGGCTAAGAAAAAAGAGCTTGAACGTCCCGATTTCAAGGCGTATAAAAAACTCGGCGAAAAAAAGAAGAAAAGCGTGCTTACAGTTATTGTTGTGCTTGAACTCGCCTTTATCGGCGTGCTGAAATACGGCAACTTCTTCGGCTCGCTTGCCGACTCTTTTTTGACGCTGTTTACACACAAAAGCGTTATTCCGACATTCAATCTGATTGTGCCGCTCGGCATATCGTACTACACTCTGATGTGCATTAGTTATATTACCGACGTTTACAGAGGCACAATAAAGGCTGAACGCAACTTCTTTAAGGTTCTGCTTTTTGTGTGCTATTTTCCGCACATCATTGAGGGTCCGTTTGACAGATACGACGCACTCAGCAAACAGTTTTCAGCCGTGCATAAATTTGACTACGACAAATTTAAAAACGGTGCGTTGCTGCTTATGTTCGGTATGTTCAAAAAACTTGTTATAGCCGACAGAGCAGGCATTATAGCGTCGGGTATTTTTGACAGTGCGGACGAATTAGGCGGAACTGCAATCGCACTCGGCGTGCTTGTTT
>SVQF01000050.1 GCA_015065445.1 Oscillospiraceae bacterium
CGTTTTAGCCTTGCGGATTTGTGCCTGCTTTTCCTTCTTGATTTTATAATCGTTCTGACGAGGTTCTTTAGCAGTTTTAGCCCTTTCTTTATCAGGTAATTGTTGAACCTTCTTACTAATAAATTCATCGTAGTCTCCTATGTACTCCTTAACACCGTTCGGCGTAAGTTCGAGAATTCGTGTTGCAAGTTTATTGATAAAATATCTGTCGTGCGAAACAATAAGCATTGTGCCGCTGTAATCAAGCAGAGTGTTTTCGAGTTCCTCACGTGAAAAAGCGTCGAGGTGGTTTGTGGGCTCGTCGAGAAGCAGAAAGTTGAATCTTCCAAGCATCAGTTTAAGCAGTGCCACCCTCGCCCTTTCGCCTCCCGAACACTCTGAGAGGTTTTTGTAGACGTCGTCGCCTTTGAACAAAAACGCCGCAAGTGCCGAGCGTACCGAAGTTTCGGTCATAGCGGGAAAGCTTGTCCACACCTCTTCAAGCACTGTTTTGCCGAGGTCGAGTTTAGCCTGCACCTGGTCAAAATAGCCGCAAAATACGTTTGTGCCGAATTTGTAGGCACCGCTGTCGGCGGCGTAATCCTTCATAAGAATTTTAAGGAGCGTTGTTTTGCCGCAGCCGTTATCTCCGAGGAGAAACACTTTTTCGCCCCTGCGGATGTTGAAAGTGACGTCTTTGAATATTTCTTTATCACCAAAACTTTTGGCAAGCTGTATTGCTGTAAGCACTTCCTCGCCGCTTACCGCCTTTGGCGTAAAGTCAAAACGTATTTTTTCCGCCATTTTATCAGGGATAACAAGTTGTGCTTTAATGCGTTCAATCACTTTTTCCTTGCTTTCGGCGGTCTTGATATTTTTTTCTCTGTTCCACTGACGCTGCTGGGCAATAATACCCTCAAGGCGTTCAATTTCTTTCATATCGTTTTCGTACTTTTCTTCAATCGCCTTCTGCTCAGCCGCTTTTTTTACAAGAAATTCGGAGTAATTGCCCTTGTACGAACGGCACTTGCCGTTTTCTATTTCAACGGTTTTGTTAGTGATTTTGTCAAGAAAGTATCTGTCGTGGCTAATGATAAGCACGGTGCCCGAAAAGTCTTTTAAAAAGCCCTCAAGCCATTCGACAGCCTTTATGTCAAGGTGGTTTGTGGGCTCGTCGAGGAGCAGAAAATCAGCCTTTGAAAGCAGAAGTTTTGCAAGAACAAGTTTTGACCTCTGACCGCCCGACAGTTTGGAGGTGGGCATATCGAAATCGCCCTCGTCAAAGCCAAGACCCATAAGTGCTGAGCGTGTACGGCTCTTATACGTAAGTCCGCCGTCAAGATTGAATTTGTTGCTGAGAAAGTCCTGCCGCTCAATGTTTTCGTCCTGCGAACCTATGCCTTCACGCAAGCGGTAGTTTACCTCGGCAAGTTCACTTTCTATCTGAATAAGTTCGTCAAATACAGACACGAGTTCGTTCCATACCGTTCTGTTTTCCGAGCAGGTGTGCTGTTCCATATAGCCGAGGCGTGCGTTTTTGGAAATAAAACAAGCACCGCTGTCAGCAGTGTAGTCGCCTTTAATTATTTTGAACAGCGAGGTCTTGCCCGCACCGTTAACGCCTATCAGTCCGACTTTCTCTTTTTCCTTAATGTCAAAAGACACACCGTCAAATAGTGTGTTTTCGCCGAATGATAGTGTTAAATTCTGAACATCAAGAACTGCCATTTTAACTCCGTACCCGTACAAAATTAATAATCTTATTTATTTTACTACAAATCGACTTGAAAGTGAAGTGAAAATTTGATATTATTTTATTTATAAACAAATGGACGGTCAGAATTATGGAAATACTTAAACTGAATCCTGTTTTTAAGGACTATATCTGGGGCGGAACACGGCTCAGAGACGATTTTGGTTTTGACACAGGTTTTGACAAAACCGCCGAAGGCTGGATGCTGTCCTGCCACAAGGCAGGTATGAACACCGTATGCGGAGGAAAGTACGACGGCAGAACGCTTGAAGAGATTATTGACGAAGTCGGCACGAAAAAACTATGCGGCGAAAACAGTGCGAAGTTCCCCTACTTTCCTGTTTTAATCAAGCTTATTGATGCAAGGGATAATCTGTCTGTTCAGGTGCATCCCGACGACGCTTATGCACGCAGAGTTGAAAACGAATTTGGCAAAACCGAGATGTGGTATGTGCTTGACGCCACCGACGGTGCGGAACTGATTTACGGTTTTAAAGAAAAAATTACCAAAGACGAATTCAGAAAATCAATTGAAAACGGCACTCTGCTTGACAGACTGAACAGCGTAAAAGTTAAAAAAGGCGATTTATTTTTTATTGAGGCAGGCACGGTACACGCAATCGGAAAAGGCGTGCTGATTGCCGAAATTCAGCAGAACTCAAACTGCACGTACAGAGTTTACGACTACGGCAGACTCGGTGCAGACGGCAAGCCGAGAGAACTGCATATTGACAAGGCGGTTGACGTTTCTGTTACGGAGCCGCCGAAGCACGACGCAAAGCCGATGGGAAAACTCAGAACTTTTGACGGTTACACAGAGCAGCTGCTTACAGAATGTGAACTCTTTACCGTTACTAAATACGAAGTTACAAAATCGCTTACGCTAAGCACCGACAGCAAGAGTTTTAATCATATTCTTGTAACGAACGGTTACGGAAAAATCGGCGATATGCCGTTTAAAAAAGGCGACTCGCTTTTTGTTCCTGCGGCGTTTGGCGATTACAGAATTGAAGGAAAAGCAGAAATAATTATTACCTGCATATAAATGAATAAAAATCACTCCTTTGCACAAACTACTGTAAAAGGAGTGATTTTTTTGAAAATTTTAGGAAGAGTCGCATTGGTACTCAACATTATTGGCGGTATCAACTGGGGACTAATCGGACTTTTTAAATTTGACCTTGTTGCATGGATTTTCGGAGGACAGGACGCAGTGCTTTCAAGAATTATTTATACTCTTGTGGGACTTTCGGCAATCTACTGCATCAGCTTTCTTTTCAGAGAAAGAGCACTTAACGATTAATAAACGGGGCTATGCCCCGTTTATTAATTTATAGTTTTTTCTCCATCTCGGCTTTAATTTTACCGAGTATTCTTTTTTCAAGGCGTGATATGTACGACTGCGAAATGCCCATTTTGTCGGCAAGCTGTTTTTGCGTCTGCACCTGCCGTCCGTCAAGTCCGAAACGTTCGTACATTATGTTTTTTTCCTTGGGATTGAGGTTGGACACGATGTACCTCAAAAGGCGTTTTTCGTCCTCGTACTCAATTTCTTCGCTGATTTCGTCAGGGTCGCTGCCAAGCACGTCCCTTAGTGTGAGTTCGTTGCCGTCCCAATCCACCGAAAGCGGCTCGTCAAACGACATTTCAGCCTTGGAGTTTGACGACTTGCGAAGGTACATAAGTATTTCGTTTTCAATGCAGCGTGAGGCGTATGTAGCGAGTTTTATATTTTTATCGGGGTCAAAGGTTTTGACCGCCTTCATAAGCCCGATTGTACCGATTGACACAAGGTCTTCTGTGCCTGCAGTGGGCGATTCGTATTTTTTAGCAATATAAACCACAAGTCGCAGATTATGCGTAACAAGCAAGTCACGGTTAGAGTTGTCGCCGCTACGGATTTGCTGCATAATAGTTTCTTCCTCCTCTTTAGTGAGCGGCGGCGGAAGAGTCTCGGGTCCGTTGATATAGTAGCAGTATCGCTTATAAAAAAGAAGATTGATTATAAAGTTAAGTATTCTCATTTTGCACCTCATACAGATAATATTTCGGGGTTGATAATCGCAGAAAAAGCGTCGTTATTAATCTCGTCGCTCAGGGCTATGTAAACGTTTTCTATCTCGGTTTCGCCACGGTTTGTTTTTACAGTCACTCTGTCGGGGCTGAAGGCGACGAGAAACGCACTTTTGTTAACTGTACCTGCCGGTACAATGCGTGTTTTTTCGGGCGTTACAAGACCTTCTACCTTAGTAGCGTCTGCGACAATAACAGGGTAATCCGAAAACGGCTCACGGAGTTTGTTGCCGGTGTCGGAAAAAGCGTACATATGCACCGCAGTTCCGCCGTTTTCAACTGTCAGCGAGTAAATTTCGCCCGACGCAAGTTTTCGGTTATAGAAACGCATAACAACGCAGGACACCACATAGGCAATAAAGGCGGACAAAAGCAGTTCCCGTGAGCCTATATTCACATAGACCGCACCGTTTGAAAAATGTATATACGGCGTTTTGGTCATAAGTGCAAATCCGTAAATCACGCCGAGAAACGCAAAGTTGACAGCAAAGAAAATGAACACGGTAGCGGCAAAACTTTTTAAACTTTTTATTTTAAACGCAACAAGCACAATCAGTGCTGCGGCAACAAGCCGTGACAGTGCAACCGCAGGCTGCGGCAGGCTGAGTAGGAGTATAAACGAATAGACTCCGCCAATAAACGAGGCAACAATAAACCGAGGAGTACTAATGCTTTTTTTGGTTAGTTTTGCGGTAGCCATAAGCAAAAAGAACGTTATAAAAAAATTAATTACAAAAAGCACATCTATGTAGACAACAATAAAAATACCCCCTTTGGCTCTATTATAATGAGCGAAGGAGGTATTTTTTGTCGCATTAATGTTTTATTTAAAATACATATAATACTGGCATTTGATTGTGCCGTTATACAGTTTGCGGCGTTTGTCTGCCTTTTTGCCAAAAGCCTTTTCAAATTCTTCGTCGGGTGAGATTATGCCGTAAGACCAGCCGTATTTTGAAACAAAACGCTCACCCATAACGTGATATATTTCTTTAGCGGCTTTGTAGTCAAGCATTCTTTCGCCGTACGGCGGATTGGTAATGAGCGTACCTTTCTCGGTTGAAGGCGAAAAGTTGCGTACGTCCGACACCGTGACATTAAAGAATCTGTCAACCTTTGCGTTCTTTGCATTTATCATAGTGAGTTCAACTGAGTGAGGGTCAATATCCGAGCCGAAAGCGGCAAAATCGGTATCTGTTTTA
Source organism: Oscillospiraceae bacterium (assembly GCA_015065445.1). GTDB lineage: Bacteria > Bacillota > Clostridia > Oscillospirales > Acutalibacteraceae > Eubacterium_R. The sequence continues at coordinate 5,008 of SVQF01000050.1, forward strand.
ACCGTGTCGTGACTACGCTCACGCTCGCTCATCCACACGCTTTCGGGTATGAGTCCCCAGCGGTCAACGGCAAAATTACGGTTGCTGCCGGGTGCGATATTGTTTGCGAGCATTGCACCTTCAATCAGGATTGTGCCGCTGCCGCAGCACGGGTCGTAAAGAGTGTGGTAATGCTTTAGCTGACTTAGGCGGCACATAGCGGCTGCGAGGGTTTCTCTTATAGGAGCGTCGTTACCCTTAGGTCTGTATCCACGTTTGTGAAGTGCGGTGCCGCTTGTGTCGAGCATTATGCAAACCTCGTCCTTCATAATCGAAAACTGAATCTGATGGACGGGTCCGCTCTCCTCAAACCATTTAATATTATAATCATCTGCCAGCGAATCCACGACCGCTTTTTTGATGATTTTCTGGCAGTCAGGGACTGAGTGAAGTGCCGAATTTATGGAGAACCCTTTGACGGGGAAAGTGTCTTTGGAGCCGATGAAGTCCGACCAGGGAAGCACCTTGACCTGCTGATACAGTTCTTCAAAAGAAGTTGCAAAAAATCTGTCGAGAACAATGAGTATTCGCTCGCTGAAACGTGAGCAGATATTAGCCCTTGCAAGTATATCCGTGCCGCCCTCAAAGAAAACACGGGCGTTTTCGGCGGTAACGTTTTCTGCACCCATTTGCCTGAGTTCGTCTGCAACGAGTCCTTCCACTCCGAGCAGGCACGGTGCTGTCATTTTAAAATTCATATTGCGTCCTCATTAAAAAAAGGCGGTAGTAACCGCCTTAACAGTTTAATCTGAAATATCGTAAAAAACAACTTCGTTATCTTTTACATATCCTTTTTCACGAGCCTTCTGCTCGATGTAATCGTCCTTGTTATCGGAGTCAAGGATGGCTTTAACTTTTTCGTTTTCTTTAACCTGCTGCTCGTACTGAGCGTCGCAGTCAGCAGCCTGTGCCTGAAGTCTGCTGATGTCGGCATAATTTCTGACAAGCGAGATTGCACCGAAAACAAGCACTGTAACAAGAATTGAAGTGAGCAATATTTTGCTCCACGGTCTTGATTGAAGTTGCTCTTTAATCTTTGCCACTTTACTATCCCCTTTAACTCAGATGTAACATATATATTATAATATATTACACATATAAATTGCAACACATTTTTTAACTTTTTTTACGATTTTTTAATCGTTTTGAAAGTTTTTTTACACATCTGCGAACAAATCTGAGCATTTTGTCAAACATGCGTGCGAACACTTTGTGAACACTGCACAAATAGGCGGTAAATCCTGCGACTGTAAACAGCAGCAGAACCGTGCGTATTTCTCCGCTGTTGTAACCAATCAGAAACGAAAAGAAGCTGAGAGCACACCCAATGGAAAACAGCAAATCAAAAATGAAAACTATTACTTTAAGTCTGGCAATTTTCCCGAGCGATGTTGTAAAATCATACACAATTCCCCACGCAACGCCGAGCAGAAAAAACGGGACAAAAAATGCGGTTATGAAAACATCCTCTTTAAAAAGCCTTTGTCGGCAGTTTTGTCGGTGTAAATAACTGCGGCGACGTTGCCGCTGATTATGAGTTTGCCCGTTTCGAGTTCGAGTGTTTCCACCTGCAGAGAACTGCCTTTGATTATAAGTTCGCCGTAGTCCGACATAGCACGTATTTCCTCCTCGTTGAAGGAATCAACGTCCGTTACTCCGCTGATTTCCGCCGACTCCCGATTTGCAATAAACAATGTGTGTTTTTTTCTGCTGAATTCATCTGACATAAAAATCCCCCTTGTAACAATATGCGTTACAAGGGGGATTTAACACTTTATTTTGAGCTTTTAAGGTTGTCCACAAGATTTTCGATATCGCTCTTAAATCCCTGCAGTACCTCAATATTTTTTTCAAGCTCACGGTTGCTCTCTTCAAGCTGAAGCTGAAGATTGGAATTGATTATTTCAAGCCGCTGGCATTCAAACTCGGACTCGCCGAGTGCCGCCTTAAGCCTTGCGTTTTCCTTTTTGAGCTGCTCAATTTCTTTATTACGTGGAAGCGGCATAATAATTATGAATCAATATCTGTATCAATTTCAAGGAAGCGGGAACCAAGCCATGTTTCCTTAATAGTGTATGCAGATTCAACGCTTGTCTGCTTTTCAGTTGTTGCAGTTGAAGCGAGTGCCTGCTGTGCAGAGTACTGCCATACAAGGAGGTCGCCTTCGCTCTCGAAGTACATTATGTGATAACCGAACTCGGTCTTAACGATTGCGGTGTCACCTGTCTTGCGTGATGAGTCAAAGCACCACTCGTTAAATGCAGGTACCATCTGGCACGGAATAACGTTTTCAATAAGTCCGCCGTTGCTTGCACTGCCGTCGGTTGAATTCTCTTCTGCAAGTTTTCCGAAAGCCTCTGCAGTCTTGTCGCCCTTCTTGTACTCGGCAAGAATTTTCTTAGCCTTCTTCTCAGCTGCTTTCCACTGCTTTGTGGTAGCCTGCGTAGCGTCTGTGTTACCGTCTGCCTGCTCCTCTTCGCTGAGAGGTGAAATGAGAATGTGGCGTACATTCACTGTCTTTGTTTCAGACATATAAGCCTTTTTGAGAATGTAAACAACGGAAGTTGACTGCTGTCTGATATCGCCCTTCTTTCTCTTTGAAGAGAAAATCCAGTCAAGACCGGGATAGGAGTGCTCGTGTTCTTCGCCTTCCTCGTGCTCTTCTTCCTCTGCCTGAGCGATAGCAGGGTTAGCCTGCTGAAGAAGTGCCTTTGAAATCTCTTTGTAAGTTGTTTCTACAGGGTCTTTGTTAGCCTCTTTTTCAAACTTGTTGTCTTTGCTTGTGTACTTTGACGCAAGTGCTGCAAAGTTTGAGCCGTCTGCCTTGAGTTCTTTTTTGAACTTCTTTGCATCGTCTTCGCTATCTGCCTCAAACCACATAATATCTACAACCTGAAGTTCGTCCTTATGCTCTTTGAGGTAGTCCTGATATTCTTTGTTTGTGTACTCTTTATTAGCGAGCTTGTCCTGATAATCGGTAAGGTAGTTCTGCGAGATGTAACGGATAGTTTCTTCACGTCTCATAACCTCTTCGGTAACGCCCTTACCCATAATTGCTGTGAGATAACCGCTGATTGTTCTGCCGTTTGCGTCAGCCTGTTCAGCATAATCGCTGACGGTCTTTTCAAGTTCAGACTTCTGCTCGTCGGTGATTTCGGGGTCCTTGCCGCCGTTATCCTTAACAGCCTCGTAGTAGTACATATATGTGCTCTTAATCGAGTCTTCAACCTGGTCGTGAATATACTTTGCCCAGGTTATTGTGTTGCCGTCTTCGTCAGTAGTTGTCTGCTTAGAGAGTTTCTGGTCAAAGTCAACAGCGTTTTCACCCATATCATAACCGTTCTGTGAGTACTGTTCGTACTGTGAACGAAGATTGTAGTAGTAAAGTGCAAAGTAATAGTTATAAGTGTTTACTTTGATGTCGTGGGTCTTGCCTTCTCCGTCCGTCATAACAAATGCAGTAACATTCTTCTGCGGTACGCCGAAGTACGCAAGAACGCCGTTGCGTGCAACGCCCGTTGCAACGTACGCACAAAGAAGTGCAATTACGCATACAACTGCAATACATGCGGAAAGACGCTTTTTTGCAAGCGGTGCAAGCGGAATTGTTGCTCCGTCCTTACTCTTTTTGATGCCGTTCAGCTGAGTAGTGAGGTTGTCACGCTGTTTGCGGAGCTTTTTCTTTACTTTCTCGTCCTTCTCGTCTAAGATTTTGTTTTTCAAATCGTCGATTTGTTCCTGAAGTTCTGCCTTTTTCTTTTCAGCCTTTTCAATTTTGGCGTCGAGTTTGGCAGCCTTCTTTTCGTCTTTAGCAGTAAGTGTCTCCTTACTTTCGTCAACTTTTTTTGCCATATCTTTTCGTCCTTTACAGATATTTTTTAACTCATAACATTTTACAACAAAACGCAAAACATTACAAGAACTTTTACTTAGTAGTGATTACTCGGTTGTTTCTTCGTCGGTTGCAGGAACAGTAGTTTCTTCCGATTTGGTTGTTGTTTCTGCCTTTGCAGCGGCGTCTTCAGCAGCCTCTTTTTTGATTCTGTTCATAACAACCTCGTTGATTTCAACTTTGTAAGAGTCAATGAGTGCGTCGCCCTTTTCACCTATAACCTGCTGTTCGCAGCTGTAGTAATAATAAGGCACGTCCTCTATAAAATACATAATGTGATAGCCGAAATCAGACTTTACAATTCCTGTGTTACCGTACTTTCTTGAGTCGTTGGTTGCCCACTTCTCAAAAGGCGGTACGTACTGACCGAGAGAACAGCCCTCAAGCAGACCGCCGTACAGCCCGCTCTGTCCCTTGGAAGTTGACTCGGTGTCGGCAGAATATTTTTCAGCGAGTTCGGCAAACTCAAATTCTGTTTTATTGCCCTTTTTGTATTCTGCAAGAATTTTATCTGCCTTATTCTTAGCCTCTTCCCACTGCTCGTCGGTATATTCTGCTGAACCATCGTTGCTCGGGTTAGCGTTGGGATTATTCTCTTCAGCCTCGGGAGTTACAAGAATGTGGCGTACCGAGTAAGTTTCGGCATCGTTGAGTTTGGGTTCTTCCAACTTGAGAACGATGTAAACAACGGCGTTTGAGGTATCTGTAATAACCTTCTTGCTACCCACTTTTGTCTTGCTGTCAAACAGCCACTTAACGCCTTCTTCGGTAAACGATGTGTCGCTCTTTGGCAAGTCAAGTTCAATCTGACCTGCAATAGCCTCGGCACAGGTGTCCTCGTCGGGATAATTGCCCGCAGCAACAAACTGCTCGATAATACTCTTGCACGCTTTAGGTATAAGCAGTTTCATATCATCAACGCTTTTAATCTGCTTAAGATACTTTTCAGCCTGTTTTTCAGTCTTAGCCCTTGCGGTTGCGTCGTCCGGGTCGTAAGGCATTGGAAGATAACCGATTTTGCACTGCATATAAGTGTCTTCGTTCTTTTTGAGGCAGGCGTCAACTTCTTCCTTGGTTGCTTTGTTTTCAATAAGATACTGTCTGTAATAGTTATTTGCAATAAATGCCTGAGTCAGCACCTTTTTGATTGTGGCAAGTCCGCAGTGCTTACCGTAATTCTGTTCAATGTACTCGTCAACTGAAAGATTGGAGTCGCTTGCAGATGTCTTTAAGTTTTCAAGCTGAGTTTCAATATTCTTTTTCTGCTCGGCTGTTAGAGCCACGTCGTGCTTAACGCCCTCAATATAAAGTGCGGTGATATACTGAATTCTGTCAGTAGTGTCCTCTTCAAACACCTGCTCCCACGACTTTTTGTCGCCTTTTTTGTAGTTGCGGCGTGTTGAAAGAAAGCTTTCGTCGGGATACTGCTCGGAAAAGTCCTTACTCTCGTCAATGTTGTAATAACCGCTCTGTGCGTACTGAAGGTAGTTGTTTTTGATTGCCGAGTAGTAATAGTTGTACATACCCACAGAGATGTTCTCCCCGTCTGCCTCGCCGTCCATTTTAACTGTAAGTGCAATATTGCCGAAATTCATTTTTTCGTCAGTACCGGGCACTGTGTAGTAACGGATACCAAAAAATACAAGTACGCCGATAACTATTACAGCAATAATTGCACCGAACAAAAACTTTGTAAGATTGCTCTTGCCCTTAACAGCTGACGAACTTTTTTTGGCTACCTCTGTTTTGGCAGACTTGTCGGCAGTGGGTCTTTCCCTTGTTTCGTAAGCTGCAGACCTGCTTTTTGTTGCAGGAGCGTCAGACTTCTTTTCCTCTGATTTTTTATCTTCTGTTTTCTTTTCTGCCTGTTTTTCTTCTGCCTTTTTTACGACTTCCTCAGGCATAATAATTTCAAACTCATCGTCTTCTACCAAAGTGTTTTCAAGAGTGTGAGCGGTAGCTTCAAACTCCCAGTTATCGTTTTCTTCGTACTTCACTTCGGCATCAGCACCGTTTGATTTTAATTCATCAAGCTCTTCGTCTTTAAACTTATCGCTCATAAGTAATCTCCTTTATTAGAAATTAGCGTTAATAATTATACTATATATTTTTAAATAATGCAACAATAATTTATATATTATCTAAAAACTTCTGCCAATTTGATATTTAACTTGCAAAATTCACAGATTTATTGTAGTATATATTTGCATAATTGCATAATATTCGTTTTTATCGGATGGGAATAAGATGGATAGTAATATTATTCAGAAGGGCGGCTTTAAGCAGAAATACGCCAAAAATCCTGCGTGGTACTGGCTGTTATTTTCGCTTTTTTCGTTTTTCCTGCTGCCTGAATACATCAGTCCTTTTATCCTGTTTGTTGCTTTTATAATTTTTAAAAGGCAGTGGACAAAGGAGGGCAGGTTCGCCAAAGTGGGAACCCTCGGCAAAATAGAACTTGTGCTGATGTGCTATATGCTTCTTTCGGTGCTGTGGTCGCCGACAAAGCTTGACACGCTGGGCTGTGCAGGACTGTGGTGGGCTGTTTTTTTAATTCAGGTAATGATTTACAACCTTGCACGCACCAAGGCAAAAATCAAAAGAGTCATCGAAGTAATAGTTGCCTCAGCCGCAATAAACGGCGTTGTTGCACTGTTTCAGATGGTCGGTTTTTTGCTTTACGCAAACGGATTAATCCCCTATTGGCTTGCTGTACCTACACCGTTTTACAGAGATTTGGACACGCTGGTTTACAGTGCGATGCCTTTTAAAATCGGCACCAAGATGTGGATGGAACGTGCAAGCGGATTTTTCTCTAATCCAAACCTTCTTGCAACGCTGATGCTGTTTGCATTTCCGCTTGCGATTTACCTGTTTATCAACGCCAAAAACAAAAGAGAATCACGCCGTGCGTTCTTTGGTATTGTTGCACTTTGTGCAGGCGTTGCAGCGTCGCAGAGCCGGGCAGGTTGCTTTATTATGATGTTTACCTGGATTGCACTGTTTATTATTCAGATTAAACGTCATTCCAAGAAGTTGCTTGAGGTTTTTGTACCTACGGGACTTTCAATCGTTCCCGCAATGCTTACGAGGTACGGAATTATTTCGCTAATAAAGCACGACACTATAGAAACCACAATCGCAAACGTTGACGGCGAGGAGGCAATCAAATCCTCAATTGCACATTTTCAGATTTGGGGCAGTATGATTGATTATCTTACGCATCACTTCTGGGCGTTTGTGTTCGGTACGGGATTCGGTATGCAGCGTACCGGCGAAATACTTGCCGAAGTGTACGGACTGAAAAAACCGCACTCGCACAATTTTGTAATAGAGCTTTGGGCAGAGCTGGGCATTGTAGGAATTGCAATATTTATTGCAATAATAATTTGTGCTTTTGGCAAGCTGCTCGAAATCAATTCAAATAATTCAAAAAGCATAACGCTTGTGTTTGCAGTGTTTGCAAGCACTATTTCGTTTTTACTGTTTGGTCTGTCGGACTACATTTTCAACTCGCCGAAGCAGATTATTCTGCTTATGATTATTCTCGGTATCACTCAGGCGATGTCGTATGTATACGAAAAGACGGAAATACACAGCCCGAACGACCTTGTTCATGTTGCAGAGCGTGACTGGTACAATATTATACATCAATAAAACAGCAGGGATACCCAATATCCCTGCTATTTTATCTCTTTATACATTTTTGCTGCGTCATCTTTGAGTGCGTGTTCGAGTACCTCGAGCACTTCAAACGTGCGGCTGCTCTGACCAAGTAATACAGTAATTTTATCGCCTGTTTTAACATCATAAGAGGCACGTGCAACTTTGCCGTTAACCTCTACCCTTCCCGCATCGCAAGCCTCATTAGCTACGGTGCGGCGTTTTATAATACGTGATACTTTCAGATACTTATCAAGTCGCATAATACTGCCCTTTCTGTAAAAATAAGGGGTTGCCTTGCGACAACCCCTTGGAAAAGTTAAATTCTATTATTTAACAGCATCCTTGAGAGCCTTGCCTGCCTTGAATGCAGGAGCCTTTGATGCAGGAATTTCAATCTTTTCCTTAGTGCGAGGATTGAGACCTGTGCGAGCTGCACGCTCTTTAACGTCGAAAGTACCGAAGCCAACAAGAGCAACCTTGTCGCCGTCAGCGAGAGCGTCAGTGATTGCACCGAATACAGCTGATACAGCTGCTTCTGCGTCTTTCTTTGAGAGTTCTGCCTTTGCAGCAACTGCTGCTACGAGATCAGTTTTGTTCATAATTCTTTCCTCCGTTTACGATTAAATCGTATTATTTATTTTCTTAGCCTTGTCCCACAGCTTGTCCAGCTCTTCAATTGAAGCGTCCTTCATATCTGTGCCGCTTTCTGCAGCAAGTCTTTCGACCTCTTTAAATCTTGCAATAAACTTTTCGGTAGCACCCGTAAGTGCCTCCTCACTGTCCACCTTAAGAAAACGTGAAATATTTACCGCAGAAAAAAGCACGTCGCCGAATTCGTCTTCAATTTCAGCCTTGTCGCCGTGTTCCATGGCTATTTTTAACTCTTTGATTTCTTCGTCAAGTTTATCAAAAGCACCGTCGCAGTTATCCCAGTCGAAGCCTGCCTTAGCCGCCTTCTTCTGCACCTTCTGTGCACGCATAAGTGCAGGAAGTTCACGAGGAATACTGTCAATAGCCTCGCTCGCTGTTCTGCCGCCCTTGGATTTTTCCTTGGCATTGTCCCAGCTTGCAAGTGCCTCTTCGCCGTTTTCTGCCTTCACGTCGCCGAAAACGTGCGGATGACGGATAACAAGCTTATACACAATATCGTGTATAACGTCGTCAAAGTCAAAATTGCCTTTTTCACTCTCCATTTCGGCGTGAAGTGCAACCTGCAGAAGAACGTCGCCGAGTTCTTCCCTCATCATTTCGGGGCTATTCTTATTAATAGCCTCTATGACCTCGTAGGTTTCCTCAATAAAATTTGACTTTATCGACTCGTGCGTCTGCTCTCTGTCCCAGGGGCAACCGTCCGGTGCTCTGAGAGCGGTAATGATTTTTAATAAATCTTCGTAAGTATATCTATCCTTTATTTCAAAATCAACAGACACAGTCGCACTCGCTTTCTGAAATATTGCGTACAAGTAGTGCTTGACTACTTTGATAATAATACTATATTTTTCCTTTAATTGCAAGTGTTTCAGCGATTTTTTTTGCATTTTTGGTGCCAAAAAATGTCGCTGATTTTTAACGATTTTGTCAAAAAACACAAGATACAGAATATTATTGTGCAAACACCGATTTTTATCAATAAATTGTAAATTAAATTCTGACCTGTTTCGTGTAAAAAAAACACTTTTTGCAAAAAATAAAACATTGCTACGGCAATAATCATCGGTTTTAGCACAACGTTTTTAAAGCTGAATTTTGTTTTTGAGTATTTTTTTACAATAATTATGTTCCAGACGGCGAGAACAAAATACCCTGCCGCACCCGAAATTACGGCACCTGTGAGGAGGAATTCGTCCTGTCTGACAAGTATTATATTCAAAACGCAGCGAATTATTCCGGACACAATATATGGTGCTATGCTTTTTTCGGCTTTGCCGATTGCCTGAACGCAGAATACCGCCGAACCTGCAAGGCAGTAAATCGGTATTGTAAGTGCAAAATCCCGCACCGGTTGTTCGCAGCCTACGGGTATATCCGGCGATGATGAGCGGTAGAACAAGTCGAGCACATCACGGCTGAACACAGAAAGGAACACGCTGCCAAGAACGGCAAGCAAAACCGTGTACTTATATACTTCGTTAATAAGCAACGAAAGGTACTCCCTGTTTTTCATTTCAAACGCACCGCTTACGGCAGGTACGGCACACACGCCGAGTGCCATCGTGATACCGGGGATGAGATTTTTAAAATCAAGTGCAGAACTCAGCAGCCCGTAGACGTATGTAACTATGTCGCTGTCCTGTGCCGAGGCGAGCGAAATACTTTCGCTGAAAGCAGATTTAAGCACGGGCGTACTGACCGCCGAGAGTGCATACTGAACGGTAGCTGTATCTAAAAACTGAAACACGCTCTGCACCGCAACGCTCAGCATAATGGGAAATGAGAAACTCAGCAGAGTTTTCTGCATCATTTTTGTGTCGTGACGCCCTGCCCGTGGAAGTATACCTTTGTTTAATTTGTGGTATATAAAAACGTAAACAAGACACAGCAGCGAGCCGAGTGTTACGCCGAGCATCGCCGCAGCCGAAGTTACAGGGTAAATCAAAGACAGTGCCTGTTCTTCTCCCGACGCCTTTTGACCGATGACAGTGCCGTACGTCCTGTACG
>SVQF01000051.1 GCA_015065445.1 Oscillospiraceae bacterium
TCCTAAAATCAGTAGATTTTTTGTCAGAACAAAGCACAAATGTCCATTTGGGCTGACGCCCTAATGGACATTTTAATGTAGTTATGGCGAAAAAGATGCGATTTTTGGACTAACCTTCGTTATCGCACCTCGCCTTTAATACCGTCATTTTTTTACATTTTTATTTATTTATATAAAGATATCAAATATATATTGCAATATTCAGCTTTTATGTTATAATTAACTATATATAAATATTTAACTGGAGGCATATTGTGAAATTTTCACAAATGGAATATACAAGACTAGATGTAAATGAAATCAAGTCGCAAATGGAAGATATTACTTCTGATTTCACTTCAGCAACCGACTACAATACAGCACGCAACCTGTTTGTTAAAATGGACAAACTCAACAGGCACGTTGCTACAATGGGCACTCTTGCAAGCATTCGTCATTCAATAGATACCCGTGATGAGTTCTATGACCAGGAGGCAAAATTCTGGAATTCTGCTGAACCCGAAATTCAGGAGTATTCTGATTTGTGGACCAAGGCTCTCACAGAGAGTAAGTTTCGCAAAGAACTTGCAGACGAGTTTGGCGAAGTTATATTTACTAATGCGGAACTTGAACTCAAGTCTTTTTCACCGGAGATTATTCCGTATCTTCAGCAGGAAAATGATTTGGTTCTTGAATACAACAAACTTATTGCTTCTTCAAACGTTGAGTTTGAAGGCAAAACATACACAATTTCTCAAATGGGTCCGTTCAAAACCTGTGCCGACGACGAAAGACGTCTTGCTGCATGGAAGGCGGAAGGCGAGTGGTATAAAAACAATCAGGCAAAGCTGGATGAGATTTACGACAAACTCGTTCATCTCAGAGACAAAATGGGCAAAACTCTCGGCTACAAGGATTTTACTCAGCTTGGTTATTACCGTATGACCCGCAACTGCTATACTAAGGAAGATGTGGAAAAATTCCGCAGTGCAGTTTGTAAGTATCTTGTTCCTGTTGCCGATAAGATTTATCGCCGGCAGGCAGATAGACTGGGTAAAACATATCCGATGAGTTTTGCCGATAATGCTCTTATGTTCCGCAGCGGCAACGCAAAACCGCAGGGTACTGCTGACGACATTGTTGAGGCTGCAAAGAAGTTTTATTCTGAACTTTCTCCGCAGACTGCTGAGTTTTTCAAAACAATGCTCGACGGCGAGCTTATGGATTTAATCGCAACCGATGGCAAAGAGGGCGGCGGCTACTGCACCGGTATCTACGATTACGACGTTCCGTTTATCTTTGCAAACTTTAACGGCACACGTGATGATGTCGAAACCGTAACGCACGAGGCAGGTCACGCATTTGCTGACTGGTACAACCGTAAACGTGTTCCGATGAACACTATATGGCCCAGCCTTGAGGCATGCGAAGTTCACTCTATGTCAATGGAATTCTTTGCATGGAAGGCTGCAGCCGACTTCTTCGGCGATGATGAACGCAAGTTCTATTACAGCCACCTTGCAGGTTCACTAACGTTTATTCCATACGGTACAATGGTTGACCATTTTCAGCATATTGTTTATGAAAAACCCGATATGACTCCTGCAGAGCGTCACGGTGTATGGAAAGAACTTCTCGGCAAGTATATGCCTTGGATGAAACTTGACGGTGAAATCCCGTTTTACAGCGAAGGCGAAGGCTGGCAGCGTCAAAGTCATATTTATGCTGTTCCTTTTTATTATATTGATTACTGTCTTGCACAAACTGTTGCACTTGAATTCTGGTCAATGATGCAGAGAGATTACGACAATGCGTTTAAGCACTATATGGCGTACACAGAGCAGGGCGGTTCTGATACTTTCACAAATATTCTTAAAAAAGCCGGGCTTGAATCGCCGTTTGATGAAAATTGCTTAAAAACAGTTTGCAGCGATGCCTCCAATTGGCTTGACTCGTTTAATCTTGGCGGTATTTCATAATGAAAAACCGTGAATACTTAAACGACTATAAGCTTGGCGACGACGGTAAATACGCCTATGCAGGCAGTTATTACACCTACGGCGGCGGTAAGGATTTCAAAGAAATCAGAAAAACATTGATTATATATATTTCAATTCTTATACTTGCTGTAATCGGTTCAGGCTGTATTAACGGTGCCGGAATGAATAACAGTTTTTATGTTATTCTGCCGTTCATTTTTGAAGTCGGTTGTTTGTTTTTCCTTAGTTGGAATGTTATAAGACTTTTACACGAGGGCGAAAACATAAAAGAATATATTTATTTAGCTGTTATAAAAAAGATACCGAATTCTGCAAAGCCTATGGTACTTTTTTCAATAATCGGTGCGGTTATGTCGCTTGTTTATATATTCGTTCATTTGAGTGAAGGAGCAGTCGGCTTTGCTGACTTTCTGTATCCGCTTTTTAAAACAATTACTGCTTTTATAACAGTATATTTCATTAAATATTACAATACAATAGAGATTGCTAAAAAGTAAATCTTGCAAAAGGGGTACCCCTTTTATGATGTGCAACGCACATCATAAATAACATTATTGTCATTTCTTGGCGAAAGCCGAAAAAATATAAAAAGGAGAGAAAAGAAATGAAAAGAATTCTTGCAATTGTTCTGGCACTTGTACTCGTAGTTTGTGCGTTTGCAGGCTGCTCAGGCAAGAAGGGCAATACGGAAGTTGAATCAGACAACGTAAAAGTTGACGAACTTCCGGAGCCGAACAACTCAAAACCGCTTGTTGTAGGTTATTCAAACTTCTCAAGTAAATTCTCACCGTTTTTCAGTGAGACTGCTTACGACCAGGATGTTTATAAAATGACCTCAGTTTATCTTCTCAACATAGACCGTCAGGGCGCTGTTGTTGAAAAGGGTAAGACAGGCGAAGTACGTGAGTACAATGGTCACAACTACGAATACAAAGGTCCTGCTGATTTAACCATCACAGAGAACAAAGATGGCACAGTTGACTACGATTTCGATCTTCGTGACGACATTACTTTCTCCGACGGAGAAAAGCTCACTGCTGATGATGTAATCTTCTCTATGTATGTTCTTGCAGATCCTACATACGACGGTTCATCAACACTTTATTCACTTCCAATCGAAGGTATGGAAGAGTACCGTTCAGGTATGGCTACAAAACTTTCTCTTATGTACACTGCCGGTAGAGACAACAAAGATTTCAAATACTGGACAGAGAAAGAGCAGAAAGATTTCTGGGCTAAACTTGACAAGGCTGGTACAGCATTTGCACAGGAAATCATTGATTACTGTAAGTCAGCAGGCTTAGGCGACACCGCTTATGCTGCTGCAGAAGCTTGGGGCTTCGATGTTTCTAAGTTCGCTAAGAATGCAACTGCTACCGATATGTTCTACCTTATGGCTGACAATTACGGCGGCGACCTCGCTTCTCTTTCTTCAACAGAGACTGCAGGCTCATCACTTGCTGACCTCGGTTTTGACCCGTCAGAATATTCAGTCGGTATCAAGACAGGTGATTCAGCAGACTCAATCACAGGTATCCAGAAGACCGGCGATTATTCACTCAAGGTTAAACTCACCAAGACTGACGCTGCTGCTATTTATCAGCTTGGCGTAGCAATCGCTCCTCTTCACTACTACGGCGACAAGTCTAAGTATGACTATGATAAGAACTCATTCGGTTTTGAAAAGGGTGACCTTTCTACTGTAAGAGAAAAGACAACCAAGCCTCTCGGTGCAGGTCCTTATATATTTGAAAAGTACGAGGACGGTGTTGTTTCATTCAAGGCAAACGAAAAGTACTATCTCGGTGCTCCGAGAACAACTGCTATTCAGTTCAGAGAGATGAACGACGACGATAAGCTTAACAACCTTATCACAGGCAGTGTTGATATTACCGACCCGTCATACTCAACAGATACTGTTGACGCTATCAAGAAAGAAAACAGCAATAACAAGGTAACAGGCGACAAGATTACAACTAACACTGTTGACAACCTTGGCTACGGTTACCTCGGTATTTCTGCAAAAGCTGTTAACGTAGGCGGCGAAGTTGGTTCTGAAGCTTCCAAGAACCTTCGTAAAGCATTTGCTACAGTATTTGCTGTATACCGTGAGAAGACTGTTGACTCTTACTACAAAGACACAGCTTCTGTAATCAACTATCCTATTTCTAACACATCTTGGGCAGCTCCTCAGGCTACCGACCCTGACTATGAAATTGCATTCTCTAAGGACGTAGACGGTAAGGACATCTACACTTCTGATATGACAGAAGAGCAGAAGGAAAAGGCTGCACTTGACGCTGCACTCGGATTCTTCAAGGCTGCAGGTTACACCGTTAAGGACGGCAAAGTAACAGCTGCTCCTAAGGGTGCCAAGATGGAATACGAAGCTTGGATTCCTGCTGACGGCAGTGGTGACCACCCGTCATTCAATATGCTTACAGATGCTTCTAAGGCTCTTGAGTCAATCGGTATCAAGCTTATAGTTAAGGACCTTGCTAACTCCGCTGACCTCTGGACAGGTATCGAAGCTGACCAGGTACCGATGTGGTGTGCTGCTTGGGGTGCAACTCCTGACCCGGATATGTATCAGGTTTACTATTCAGGTGTTGGCACTAAGAACGAACCGGGCGGTTCAAACTATATGTATGATATCGCCGACAAGACCCTTGACGAAAATATCCTCAAGGCTCGTGAATCTATGGACCAGGCTTACAGAAAGCAGGTTTATAAGAACTGCCTTGACATTATCGTTGACTGGGCTGTAGAGGTTCCTGTATATCAGAGACAGAATGCAATCACCTTCTCAACAGAGAGAGTAACACTTGCATCTGTAACTCCTGATATTACAACTTACTATGGTTGGCTGGAAGAAGTTCAGAACATTCAGCTTAACTAATCCAATACAGAGAGTTATCTTCTCTTAACATTAACGGGGGGCAGATAAGCAGACTTATCTGCCCCTTATTTTAGGTATTACATATCAGTAAGCCGTATAAAATGCTATAAGGTTTATTGATATGTAATAACTTTTACTTTTTATTATTGAGGTGATGAAAAAAATGCATAAGTACATAATCAAGAGACTGCTTTTGTCTGTTGTAATCCTGTTCTTTGTTGCTTTTATCATTTACGCATTGTTGCGTTGCCTCCCTACATCTTTCATTGAAGCTATGGCACGGCAAAAATCTATGCAGCCAGGTTCTAAGAGTTTTGAAGAATGGATGGAACAGCTCAAGGCAATGTACAATATGGATAAGGGCATTATACCTGGATTCTTCGCTTGGCTCGGCAGCTTCTTCAGAGGCGAATTCGGCGACAGCTGGAAGTGGACTGTCCCTGTTATTGATAAGTTCAACGATACAGTATGGCTTTCGTTTATTATGGGTCTGATTGCGTTTATCTTTGAGCTTATTATTGCAATCCCACTCGGTATTGTTGCTGCTACTAAACAGTATTCAAAGACAGATTACGCAATTTCTATTGTTGCACTTGCAGGTATTTCTCTGCCAACTTTCTTCTTTGCTTCACTGCTTAAACTTGTTTTCTCAATTAAGCTTAACTGGTTTGAACTTGGCGGTCTGAGGGGCAGAACTTACGATACCTTATCAGCTGCGGGGCAGTTC
Organism: Oscillospiraceae bacterium; assembly: GCA_015065445.1. Taxonomy (GTDB): domain Bacteria; phylum Bacillota; class Clostridia; order Oscillospirales; family Acutalibacteraceae; genus Eubacterium_R. The sequence continues at coordinate 5,606 of SVQF01000051.1, forward strand.
TTTGATAAAGCACAGCATCTTGTTTTGCCTATAATTACACTTGTTGTTGTAAGTATGGGTTCGCTTATGCGTTACACAAGAACAAATATGCTTGAAGTATTAAACGCTGATTACATCAGAACTGCAAGGGCAAAGGGACTTTCTGAACGTAAGGTTATCTACCACCACGCTTTCAGAAATACTCTTATTCCGATTGTAACAATTGTCGGCGGTTCACTTCCCGGACTTTTTGCAGGTGCTCTTATTACCGAGACTCTGTACAGTATTCCGGGTATCGGCTACACATCTTATCAGTCTATGATTGCGGGTGACATACCGTTTTCGATGTTCTACCTCGTATTTATGGCTATGCTGACCCTTCTCGGCAACCTTATTGCAGATATTCTTTATGCAGTAGTTGACCCGAGAGTCAGAATTTCTTAAGGAAGGAGACAGTTATGGAAGATAATAAAAATTTAGCTCCTTCAGAAGTTGAAACACAAAATACAAATGAAGAGTATTCACTCAGCGACGACAGACGAGTTAAAGTCCTTTCACCTGGTGCTCTTGTTGCAAAAAGATTTTTCCGTAACAGACTTGCTGTTACAGGCCTTATCATTTTGCTTGCGATGTTTATTTTCTCATTTGTCGGAGGACTTGTTTCTCCATATTCTCAGGACCAGAAGTTCCACAGAATTGATATACTTGAAAAGGATTTCGCTGCAGCAAAGCAGAACGATGAGTTCCTTTCTACTATAGGCAACGCCGACCTCTTTTCAAAGTATAATCAACCCGATGCAATTCTTGCAATTAACAGCGGCAAAACCGATTTTACTGCCGGCGGCAATAAGTACAAGCTTAATAAAATTAACGATGACCTTTATACTATAAATGTCAAAGACGAAATCGTTGCTATCGAAAGCAAAAATATTGTAAGTTCTTCTAACGGTAACGATACTTTTGATTTTGATTTTACAAGCAACGCTCTTCTGCTTGCTGCAAACGGCGGCGGACAGTTTGTTTATAACGGAAAACAGTATAAAGTTGAGGACAGCGGACTCATATTTGATTCAGAAGGTAACGAGACTGCTTACGTAAGTAACTTTATTGTTAAACCTATCAGCAACGACGTTTTCCTTTCTGCTGACTTCAAAGCCCAGCTTTTAACAGCACTTCAAAGTAATTCCGGTTCTTTCAAGTTTGTTGACGAAGATGGGGAAGAGTACAACTATGTTCTCAAGTATGACGCTCAGCATAATAACTGGAATATTAAAAAGGATAAAGAAACTCAGGTTTACGACAGATATTCACCGCCTTCAAAGGAGCATTGGCTCGGTACAGATTCAAACGGTATGGATATGCTTACACGTCTTATGTACGGTGGCAGAATTTCGCTTATTATTGGCTTTATCGTTGTGTTCATTGAGTCTATTATCGGTGTAATTCTCGGTGGTATTTCCGGCTATTTTGGCGGCTGGATAGACAACCTTATAATGAGAATAGTAGATATTTTCTACTGTATTCCTTCAATGCCTATTCTTATCATAATCGGTGCGGCTATGGACGCAGCTAATCTCCCGTCACTTACACGAATGATGTATTTGATGCTTATTCTCGGATTTATCGGATGGCCGGGTATTGCCCGAATGGTTCGTGGACAAATTCTCTCACTTCGTGAACAGGAATTTATGACCGCAACCGAGGCTACGGGAATACGTGTATCAAGACGAATCTTCAAGCATCTTATTCCTAACGTTATCCCTCAGCTTATCGTTATAATGACAATGGGTCTCGGCGATACAATTATTACTGAAGCAACGCTTTCATTCCTTGGACTCGGCGTTCGTTATCCGTTTGCATCATGGGGTAACATCATCAGTGACGTTAAGGATATTCACGTATTAACTACATACCTGTTCATATGGATTCCGGCAGGCGTACTTCTTCTTCTGACTGTTCTTGCATTTAACATTGTTGGCGACGGTCTCAGAGATGCGTTTGACCCGAAAATGAAGCGTTAAAGGAGGCGGAAAAATGGCAAAAAATAAAGACAACGGCTATTTAACCGCCAGAGAATCTCGAAAGATAGCCAAAAGCAACAGAAAAATAACAAAAGAATTTGAAAAGAAATATAAGCGTAAGAATGTACCCGAGGAAGAGTATCTTACGCAGATAGCAAATCCCGCCAATTCGCTTGAAATAGAGGACCTTCACACCCATTTCTTCACAGACGTAGGTACTGTTAAGGCTGTTGACGGTGTTACATTTGAAGTCCCTCAGGGCAAGACTGTCGGTGTAGTTGGTGAGTCGGGATGCGGCAAGAGTGTTACCAGCCTTTCTATTATGCAGCTTCTTCAGAGACCTCAGGGTCAGATTGTAAGCGGTGCTATCAGACTCAATCTCGGCGACAAGGCTTATGACATAACAAAAACGCCTATTACCGCTATGCAGAAACTCCGTGGTAACTTTCTTTCAATGATTTTCCAGGAGCCTATGACAAGCCTTAACCCTGTTTTCAGAATAGGTGCTCAGATTGACGAAGTAATTGCCCTTCACGACGGTAAAGATATGTCAAAAGAGGATATCAAAGCAAGGTCAATCGAAATGCTTGAGATGGTTGGTATTGCAAACAGTGAGGGTGTATATAAGATGTATCCTCACGAGCTTTCAGGCGGTATGCGACAGAGAGTTATGATTGCTATGGCGCTTGCCTGCAATCCTAAACTTATTATTGCCGATGAACCTACTACAGCTCTTGACGTTACCATTCAGGCACAGATACTTGACCTTCTTCGTAACCTTAAGGATAAGATTAATTCATCAATTATGATTATCACGCATGACCTCGGCGTTATTGCCGAAATGGCTGATTACGTTGTAGTAATGTATGCCGGTAAGGTTGTTGAGAAGGGAACAGCACAGGATATTTTCACAAATCCGTCCCACCCATATACAATCGGACTTATGGCGTCAAAGCCCGTTGTAGGCAAGAAAGTGGATAAGCTTTATTCAATTCCCGGTAAAGTACCGAATCCAATTAATATGCCTGATTATTGCTATTTTAAAGACAGATGCGAAATGTGTGTTGACAAGTGCAGTGGTGAATATCCTTGTGAAATCAGCCTTTCACCAACACACAAGGTAAGCTGTTACAGATATTATGATGATGTGAAGGAGGATAATAAGAATGAGTAAAAAGCAAATTATTGACGAATCCTTCACACCAATTCAGCCTGATGATAAGTATATTCTTCAGGTTAACGGATTAAAAAAATACTTTCCTATCAAAGGCGGTATTGTTTCCAAAACCACAGGTTATGTAAAAGCTGTTGACGGTGTTACGTTTAACCTGAAAAAAGGTACCACAATGGGACTTGTTGGTGAGTCGGGCTGCGGTAAAACTACCACAGGACGAACAATTCTTCGTCTTTCAGGTGATAAAACCGCCGGTCAGGTTCTGTTTAAAGGCAGAGAAGTGTATGACCTTAATAAAAAAGAGATGCACGACCTCAGAACTGAAATGCAGATTATTTTTCAGGACCCGTTCTCATCACTTTCACCTCGTCTGCCAATCGGTGAAATTATTGCAGAGGCAGTGCGTGAACATAATCTTGTACCAAAGAATGAACTTAACGATTATATCGACGGTGTTATGGACAACTGCGGCTTGCAGCCATTCCATAAGGACAGATATCCTCACGAGTTTTCGGGCGGTCAGCGTCAGAGAATCTGTATTGCAAGGGCACTTGCTCTTAACCCTGAGTTTGTTGTATGCGACGAACCTGTTTCGGCTCTCGACGTATCTATTCAGGCACAGATTATCAACCTGCTTCGTGACCTTCAGGAAAAGTATGACTTAACTTATCTGTTCATATCTCACGACCTTTCGGTTGTTGAGCATATTTCTGATACCGTCGGCGTTATGTACCTTGGCAATCTCGTCGAATACGGCGAAACTGAGGACATTTTCAAAAATCCTCTTCACCCGTATACCAAGGCTCTTTTCTCGGCAATTCCAATTCCGGACCCGAATGTTAAAATGGAAAGAATTGTTCTTGAAGGCTCTATTCCTTCACCCGCAAATCCGCCTGAGGGCTGCAAGTTCCACACAAGATGTGCAAACTGTATGGAAATCTGCAAACATCAGGTACCCGAACAAAAAGAGATTGAGCCGGGTCATTACGTTGTATGCCACCTTTATGACGATATGAAAGAATCAGAATAATGAGTAAAAAGAAATACGATGATGACGACGGCAGAATTGTTGCAGATATGAGCGGTGTTGACAGACAACCTCTGCTGCTGCCGAGGTTCGGTAATAAAAATAATGAATCAAACGACGTTCAGTCAGATGATGATGTCAACAAATTTCAGATGTCATCAAACGAAAAACGTTCATTTATCGCCGGTGCTCTCGGAGCTGCACTTGCTGTTGCAGGTGTGTTTGCCGTTGTCGGTGCAATTGTGATATTCTTAATTACCCGTATGGGATAAAAAAAGTTGAGGCTTATGCCTCAACTTTTTTTACTGTATATTATTTCAGTACTTCGTTCAAGTATACCGTTTAAATACGCAATCGCAGTTCCATAATTCGTTATAGGTATATCGCTTTTTCGTGCTGCGTTCATTCTGTTAATTACTTCGTTGTCATTAAGCATACAGGCACCGCAGTGTATAATCAGGTCGTACTTTGATATATCTTCAGGAAAACCGTGACCCGATGTGAAGTCAAATTTCAGTTCTTTTTTTGTGCGTTCTTTTAGCCATCGTGGAAGTTTTACCGTGCCAATATCCTCGCACTGTCTGTGGTGAGTGCATCCTTCGCAAATTAAAACATTTGAACCGTCATCAAGACTGTCTATCTTTTTTGCACCTTCATAAGCAGTGTCAAGAAAACCCTTGTATCTTGCCATTAAAATCGAAAAAGACGTAAGCGGTATTTCTCTTGGCACAAGTTCCATAACTTTTTTAAATGCTTGCGAATCGGTTATTACAAGAGCGGGCGGGTTCTTGAGTTTATTAAGCGTTTCGGTCAGCTCGTCCGTCTGAGTCACTAATGCAATTGCGTTTGAATCAAGAATATCTCTGATTGCTTGCTGTTGCGGTAAAATAAGCCTGCCTTTAGGTGCAGAAGCGTCAATCGGCGTAACCAGAACAACCACATCGCCGCTTTTAACAAAGTCACCAACATATCTGACGCTTTTTGTTTTTACTGTTACGGTAGATGCAATTCTTTCTTTAAGTTCTTCAATTCCAGTATTGTTTAACGCACTTACTAATATTTTGTCATCGGTAGTGTTGACATTTTTTATATCCGCTTTGTTGTGAACAACAAGGTAGGGAATACCACGTTTTTTAAAAATATCAATGAGTTCGTTTTCTTCACCGTTAAGTTTGTCGGCATTTTCTGTTACAAGAACAGCAATGTCACAGGTGGCAAGAACTTTTTTGGTTGCCTCTATTCGCTGAGTGCCGAGCTCTCCTTCGTCGTCATAACCGGGAGTGTCAATTAATACAACGGGACCAAGCGGCAAAAGCTCCATCGTTTTGCGTACAGGGTCAGTCGTTGTGCCTTTTACATCGCTTACAAGCGATATATCCTGATTTGCTATTCTGTTTACAAGTGAACTTTTGCCTGCATTTCTGAGTCCAAAGAACCCAATATTGATTCTTTCGGCACTCGGTGTTTCGTTAAGCCCCATAATTGCTCCTAAAATCTGAAATCTCTGTCGCCGTTTTCAATTTTAACAAGGCGTTCTTTAACAATTTCTCTTACTTTTTCTTTAGGAATTGTATTTATTTCTTTTTCAATCATCTTTTCGCCGATTTCTTTTGTGTCGTCGCTTGCGTAGTCTACAAGGAATTCTTTAAGAGTCATAAGTGCGTTAGGGTGGCAGCAGTTCTGAATTTGTCCTGATTTACAAAGTGCCATAAATCTGTCACCGGTTCTGCCTTCTCTGTAACAAGCTGTGCAAAAAGAGGGAATGTAGTCATTTCTCATAAGCCAGTTTACAACTTCGTCAAGAGTTCTGTTGTCTGATACGTCAAATTGCTCGGTATCGTGCGGTCTTTCTTCTTCACAGTATCCGCCTACAGATGTTCTTGAACCACCGCTAATCTGACTAACGCCAAGGCGAATAATCTTTTCACGTACTTCCTGGTTTTCTCTTGTAGATATAATCATTCCGGTGTATGGAACGGCAATTCTTATGCAGGCAGCAATTCTGCAGAACATTTCATCGCTGAGCGAGTTGTCAAACTCGTCCGGGTCAATGTCGTCTGCGTGTTTTACTCTTGGTACACTGATTGTGTGCGGACCTACACCGTGAACAGCCTCAAGGTGTTCGGCGTGCATAAGAAGCCCTGCAAATTCGTACTGATAGTTGTCAAGACCGAAGAGTACACCTATGCCAACGTCATCAATTCCGCCTTCCATAGCTCTGTCCATAGCCTCGGTATGATAAGCATAATTATGCTTAGGACCTGTCGGATGAAGTATCTCATAGTTTTCTTTGTTGTACGTTTCCTGAAACAGAATATATGTTCCTATACCTGCATCTTTAAGTTTTCTGTAATTCTCAACCGTCGTAGCTGCAATATTTACGTTAACACGTCTTATCGCACCGTTCTTGTGCTTGATAGAGTAAATAGTTTTAATGCAGTCAAGAATATATTCAATAGGGTTATTAACCGGGTCTTCGCCAGCCTCAATAGCAAGACGCTTGTGACCCATATCCTGAAGTGCTATTACTTCGTTTTTAACTTCTTCCTGTGTGAGCTTTTTGCGTGGAATATGTTTATTTTTTGCGTGGTACGGGCAGTAAAGACAGCCGTTAACACAGTAGTTACTGAGGTAAAGCGGGGCAAACAGAACGATTCTGTTACCGTAAAAATCCTTTTTAATCTGTTCTGCAAGGTCATAAATCTCTTTGACTTTCGCTTCATTGTCGCAGGCAAGAAGTACGCTTGCTTCTCTGTGACTGAGACCTTTTCTCAGTTTAGCTTTTTCAATAATTTTGTCAATAAGTTCTGTATCGTTTTTGTGTTCGTTAGCATACTTAACAGTGTCAAGTATTTCTTCGTGGCTGATAAATTCCTCAGCCTTCAGTGATTTTGGATTATAATTCATATTTCCTCCGAATAATCTCCTCGGTCTGTAACAATTCTACATCCCGTTTTTTCAATTCTGTTTTTAAGGCAGGCAATACACTGTGCCGCTTCTTCGCCCGTACATATTTTACCGTCGTAAAGTAAATACTTCTTTCGCACACCGACTGGCGAAAGATTGGGCATCAGTACGTTTGCTCCTGCGTTAATGCCTTTTTCACGTCCAAGAGGGTCAATTGTACCGAGTGCCGTCGTAGCCGGCAAAAGTACCCTTGGCAGTGTTAGTCTTATAAGAGCAAGCAAAAATGTTGTAAGTTCCGCATTGCCGCTCTCAAAGTCTTTAAAAGGTGTATCCTTATGTGGAATGAACGGCCCTATGCCGACCATGTGCGGATTAATCTTCTTTAAGAACAACATCTCATTAGCCAAATCTTCATCGGTCTGATAAGGTGAGCCAACCATAAACCCGATGCCTAACTGATAACCGAGTGACTTTAGGTCGTTTATGCACCTTAAACGGTTACTATAACTCATTTGCTCTGGATGAAGTTTTTTATAATGACTCTTGTTGCAGGTTTCGTGGCGAAGTAAGTACCTGTCGGCTCCTGCTTCACGCAGCCGTTTATAACTGTCGTAACTTCTTTCACCAAGCGATAAAGTTATAGCACAGTCGGGGTGATTTTGCTTGATTTCATTTATAACTCTACAAAAAATATCGTCAGTAAAGTGCGGGTCTTCGCCTCCCTGAAGTACAAAGGTGCGAAAACCGAGTTTATAACCGTCGTCAGCACAACTGATTATTTCGTCGGCAGTAAGCCTGTAACGCTCTGCATTTTTATTTTCTGCACGAATTCCGCAGTAATAACAGTTGTTTTTACAGTAATTTGAAAACTCTATTAATCCTCTTATAAAAACACGCCTGCCATAAACATTATTACGTACTTCACATGCCTTTTCTTTAAGATACTGTGAACATTCGTCCCTGTGTTCTATCAGTAAAAGATATTCTTCAAAATCAAGCGTTTGTTCTTTTTCAAGTCTGTCAATTAATTCTTTATACATTACTGAATGCTGCCTTTGACGATACACCGTCTATCTTACCGATTTTACCGCAAAGCGAATTGATAACGTCGTTTTCTGCGTCAATAACTACAGTAATGCAGTTAATATCTTTTTTAGCATAGGGAATACCCATTCTGCCGATAATATAATCGCCGTATTCCGAAAGAACAGAATTAAGTTCGCTTACGCTTTCTTTTTTGTCAACAATAATCCCTATAACTGCTACTCTTGTTTCCATAAATCATATTCCTTTCAAAATAAAATGACTGCACCGAAAGAATGCAGTCATAATCGTAAGTATGAGCATCTTTCGGTCAGAACTAACTTTCCGTTAGATTGCTAATAATGTAACATATTCTAATATGAATTTCAATACATTTTTAAAAATAGTAATAATTTTTAAAAAAACACTTGCATTTACTACCGAAATTTGTTATATTAATTGCGTTGTGTTTATAGCACAATTCAAATCAAAAAGCAGGCGTAGCTAAATTTTGATTTGAAAAGGAGAAACATATGGAGTGATTGTTAGTATTTTGCAGAGCAAAATGCTTTAATCACAACAACAACAAATCAAAAAGCAGGCGAAGCCGAATTTTGATTTGAAAAGGAGAAACATATGGAGTGATTGTTAGTATTTTGCAAAGCAAAATGCTTTAATCACGTAATGTGTTTGGACGTAGGGGTATAGCTCAGTTGGTAGAGCAGCGGTCTCCAAAACCGCGTGCCGAGGGTTCAAGTCCTTCTGCCCCTGCC
>SVQF01000052.1 GCA_015065445.1 Oscillospiraceae bacterium
ACGAGCTTTTGCTGTCATCCCCGCCACTTGCAACGGCACAGTGTCGTCAAAAAGCAATTGAAATGGCAGAAATATCAAAGAACTGTCTGACTGATTCAATCGATATAATGTTTAACTACAAAAATAAAGTTGCCGAAAAGGTTGAGGAGGGCGAGCAAGCACTTGATATGCTCGAGGACAACTTGGCTACATTTATGTTAAAACTCTCTCAGGAAAGTCTCACCGAAAAAGATAGCCGCATTATTTCCGAGCTGCTTCATACAATCGGAGATTTTGAGCGAATTGGCGACCATGCTATAAATATGGCAAAGATTTCACAAAAGATGAGCGACAATGACCTTGAGTTTTCAAAGGAAGCAAAGGCTGACCTCAGCACCCTTTTTGCAGCTATTACAGAAATTGCCGAGCTTACAGTAAGTTGCTACTATAAAAACGATTTGGATATTGCTGTAAAAATTGAGCCGCTTGAACAGGTTGTTGATAAGCTTACTGCTAAGGCTAAGCATAAGCACATAGAACGTCTACAGAAAAATCTTTGCACTTCTGAGCTTGGAGTGTATTTTACTGATTTGTTAATATTTATTGAAAGAATATCCGACCACTGTTCAAATATAGCAGCGGTAATCGTACAGATAGAGAATAACAATGTTCTTATTCATGATTATCTTAATGATATTCACACGCAAAACAGTCCCCGTTATAAAGAGAGTTATCGTATGAACTACAATCACTATAAGAGCAAATACCGTTTAGCAGATTAAAACAGTTGAAAGCCGTCTTGCAGAATAATTTTGCCGGACGGCTTTTAGGTTTTGATCGCTTGCTTTTAATAAAAATGTATTATATAATCCTAATGGTGATAACAATGAATATCGAACTGAATTTTGTAAAAAAAGGCAGCGGTTATCCGCTTATATTGCTTCACGGTAACGGCGAGGATTACCATTACTTTGACAGGCAGATTGACGAGTTTGCAACGCACTATACCGTCTACGCCGTCGAAACCCGTGGTCACGGCAAATCGCCACGTGGCAGCAAGCCGTTCACAATCAGTCAGTTTTCCGACGATTTGCGTGATTTTATGGACCGTCAGCAGATAGAAAGAGCAAATATTCTCGGTTTTTCAGACGGCGGTAACATCGCTATGGTTTTTGCAATCCGTTATCCCGAACGTGTAAATAAACTTGTTCTGAACGGTGCAAACGCCACCACGAATGGACTAAAAGCTTACTTTCAGATTCCAACCGAAATCCGTTACAGACTCACTCTTTGCCTTGAACCGTTCAGCAAAAAGGCTAAAAAAGAACGTGAAATGCTTGAACTTATGGTCAAAAATCCTGTTGACTCGCTCGATGAACTGGCAAATATTACTGCACCGACGCTTGTGGTAGCAGGCACACGGGATTTAATTAAGTCGAGCCACTCACGAAAGATAGCAGAAAGTATACCTGATTCAAAACTTGTTTTTATCAACGGCAATCACGCTGTTGCAAGATTAAACCCTACTGTTTATAACAAAACCGTACTTGAATTTTTAGAGGACTGATTATGAATTATTATTCGGAAATACGCCTTAAAGGCGACAGTTACAGCGGCGGATTCACTAACGGCTTTTCGCTCTCAGGCAGCGAAACCGTTCAGAATATGACAGTATTTACTCACAGTGAAGAAAAAACTGTTTACGCTATTAATGGGCAAGACTGCCTTACCTGCTACCATCAGTTACTTGGCGACGTAACCGTCTGCAAGTCGGTATTTGAAAACAAACTTGACCGCACTGTAACACTTGAACTGCTTTCGAGTTTTGCAGTAAAAGGCATTAAGGCAGACAAAATTCACCGTGCCACTTCTTTCTGGAGTGCCGAGGGCAAACTGCTCTCGCAAAACCTTACCGACTTGAATATGGAGCCTTCGTGGGCAAAGCACGGCGTAAGAATAGAAAAATTCGGTCAGGTCGGCTCAATGCCTGTACGCAAATGGTTCCCGTTCTTAGTCCTTGAAGACAGTAAAAACGGCGAATTTGTAGGCGTGCAACTCTACATAGGCTCAAGCTGGCAGATAGAAATACTGCAAAAGGACAGCACCGTTACAATTCAGGGCGGCATAGCAGACCGTGATTTCGGTCAGTGGTCAAAAGACCTCGCTACAGGCGAAAAATTTGAAACGCCTGTTGCAAAAATTGCAGTTGGCAACTCGATTTACGAGGTTTGCAACAAACTCGTTAAGGCACAGCAGCCACGTATTGCAGCGGTTGACAGGGATATGCCGATTGTATTTAACGAATACTGCACCACCTGGGGCAACCCGTCGCTTGACAATATCCGCCGCACTGCCGAAAGGCTTGACGGCTCAGGCGTGCGTTACCTTGTAATAGACAGCGGATGGTACAGGTCGGAAGGCGAGGGCGACTGGTTCAGTAAAACGGGCGACTGGATACCGAGCAAAAAACTTTTCCCGAACGGGATTAAAGAGGTTGCCGATATAATAAAATCGCACGGACTCATTCCGGGTTTGTGGTACGAATTTGAATGTCTCGGCGGCGATGCCGAGGGCTATGGAATGAAGGAACACCTCGTTACCCGTGACGGCTGCCCTGTAACAGTAGGCGGCAGACGTTTCTGGGATATGCGTGACAACTGGGTGCGTAACTTCCTCGATGGGCGTGTTATCGGACTGCTAAGAGACGCAGGCTTCGGTTATATGAAAGTCGATTATAACGAAAATATCGGTGCGGGTGCAGACGGTGCAGAAAGTCTCGGCGAAGGACTTCGTCAGTGCGTCGAAGCAAGCCGCAGTTACTTTAAGCATATCACCGATGAACTGCCCGAACTCGTTATAGAAAACTGTTCAAGCGGCGGTCACAGACTCGAACCGTCGTTTATGGAACTTGCCTCGCAGGCGAGCTTTTCCGACGCACACGAATGCCTTTCAATTCCGCTTATAGCAGCAAATCTGCACAGGCTTATACGACCCGAGCAGAGTCAGATATGGGCGGTGCTGCGTGCAGACGCTGACGAGAGCAGAATCAATTATCTTCTCACTTCGTCATTCCTCGGACGTCTGTGCCTTTCAGGTGAGATATTTGACCTCACCGACAAACAGTGGCAGCTTGCACTGAATGCAATTGAGTTTTATAATGAGATTAAGCATATAATCAAAAACGGCTTTACTTCAGAAATCCGAACAGACGCAACCGACTACACACGTCCTTGCGGTTATCAGGCGGTGCTGCGAGAATTTAACGATGAAGCACTGCTTGTGGTACACACGTTTGAAGGCGGCAAAAATCCGCCGATTGACGATTTGCTTAGCGGATATAACGTTGTAAAAACTTTTGGCTCGTCACTTGACGGCGACTTCAGAGGCAGGGCATATCTCCTCAGAAAATAAAGCAGAAAGCGGTGATAGTATGAACAGAATAGCAGTTGGCATACTTGCCCACGTTGACTCAGGCAAAACAACTTTGTCTGAGGCTTTGCTGTATCAGACAGGTACTATCTCAAAGCTCGGCAGAGTGGACCACCGCAATTCTTTTCTTGATACCGATTCACTTGAACGTGACAGAGGTATTACAATCTTCTCAAAGCAAGCTGTGTTTGAGTATAAAGATACTCGTTTTACGCTGCTCGACACCCCGGGTCACGTTGATTTTTCTGCAGAAACAGAGCGTACTCTGCAGGTGCTTGACTACGCAATCCTTGTTGTAAGTGCAACGGACGGCGTGCAGAGCCATACCCAGACACTATGGAAACTCCTTGCAAAATACGGTGTGCCTTGTTTTATTTTTGTAAATAAAACAGACCTCGACGGTGCTGACTCACCTTTTGTTATGTCGCAGCTCAAGTCACGTCTTAGCGAAAACTGTATTGATTTCAGCAAACAGGGGAGCGAGGCGTTTTTTGAAAACATCGCACTCTGCGACGACGCACTTCTTGATTCATTTTATTCAGACGGCAGTCTTGCAAGCGATGAAATAGCAGCCGCAATCAGGAGCCGCAAAGTCTTTCCCTGTTGTTTCGGCTCGGCACTCAGGCTCGACGGCACTGAGGATTTTCTCGAATGTTTATATAAGTTTACACGGCAGAACGACTACCCGAGCAAATTCGGTGCAAAGGTGTTTAAGATTTCTGAAGACAGCAAAAACGCTCGCCTTACTTTTATGAAAATAACGGGCGGCTCGCTTAAGGTTAAAGAAGTACTCAGAAGTCCTCAAAATAAAGACGGCGAAAAGGTGCAGCAAATCCGCATATATTCCGGTGAAAACTTTACAGCGGTTGACGAGGCGGAGGCAGGCACTGTCTGTGCCGTAACAGGTATAACGTTCACATCAAGCGGCGACGGTCTCGGCTTTGAAAAAAATGCCGCACTTCCCGTGCTTGAGCCTGTTCTTAATTACAGAATTGATTTGACCGACGGTACCGACGTTCACACCGCACTCGAAAAAATGAAGATTCTCGAGGCTGAGGACCCGCAACTAAAGGTTGTCTGGAACGAACGCCTCGGCGAAATACAGGTTCAGCTTATGGGTGAAATCCAGCTTGAAGTCCTGAAAACGCTTATCAGCCAGCGTTTCGGGTTTAATGTGGAATTCGGCAAAGGTAATATTATATATAAAGAAACTATCGCCAACACCGTTGAGGGCGTTGGACATTTTGAGCCGCTTCGCCACTATGCAGAGGTGCATTTGCTGTTAAAACCTGCTGAGCGTAACAGCGGACTTGTGTTTAAAAGTAACTGTAAAGAGGATTTGCTCGACAAAAACTGGCAACGGTTAATCCTTACCCATTTGTATGAAAAAAACCATATCGGCGTGCTTACAGGTTCACCGATTACGGATATGGAGATTATTCTCGTATCAGGTAAAGCACATCCCAAACACACCGAGGGCGGCGACTTCCGTCAGGCTACGTACAGAGCAGTCCGTCAGGGACTTCGCAGTGCCGAGAGTGTTCTGCTCGAACCTGTTTACTCGTTTACTCTCGAAGTTCCGAGTGTAAATATCGGCAGAGCGATGGCAGATATTCAGCGTATGTACGGCACGTTTGACCAGCCTGAAACTGTAGGCGAATACTCGGTTATTACAGGTACAGCACCGGTGTCAGAGATGTGCGATTATCACAAAGAACTGATGCAGTACACCCACGGAAGCGGCAAACTCAGTTGCCGTCTTAAAGGTTATGAGCCTTGCCATAATGCCGAGGAAGTTATTGCAAATCTGAATTACGACTGCGATGCCGACACTCAGAATACCGCCGACTCTGTTTTTTGCTCACACGGTGCAGGGTATAACGTAAAATGGGACCAGGTGCAAAGTCATATGCATCTGCCGTGTGCACTTCCCACATCTGAAAAAATCAAGGCGGCAGGCGGCAGCAATTCTTATTTTTCAAGTTATAAAAACAAAACGGACATATTTGCAGCAGATAAAGAACTTATGCAAATCTTTGAGCAGACGTACGGTCCGATTAAAAGCAGAAACTTCAACTCGTCAACCGTCGGCGAGGTCAAATCCGCAACTCCGAAAAAAGAGTCGGTTAAAAAAACACCCCGCTACGAAGGCGAAGAGTACTTGCTCGTTGACGGCTACAATGTGATTTTTTCGTGGGACAACCTGCGTGAACTGTCCGAAAGCAGTATCGACGGAGCAAGAAATACACTTGTAAACATTCTATGCAACTATCAGGGATACAAAAAGTGCGAGGTTATTCTCGTTTTTGACGCATACAAGGTCAAGGGCAACACCCGTGAAATTGAAAAGGTAAACAACATTAATATTGTGTATACCAAAGAGGCGGAGACTGCCGATATGTATATCGAAAAGGTGTCGCACCGCCTTGCCCAAAATCACAAAGTGCGTGTTGTCACTTCGGATTATCTTGAACAGCTTATTATTCTCGGCAACGGGGCACTCCGTGTATCGTCACGTGCTTTTCTGTCCGAAGTACAAGAGGCAGAGGAGGAAATCAGACGAATTATCTCTTAACATATATAATGTAGTGGAAATGTTCGCAAATATGTGTTATATTATACACAAAGGAGGGGTAGTATGAGTACATATGAAGAAAAGCTAATTGCGTCTTTTCACGACACTGTCAGAACTTTTACCAAGTACAGCGACCTTGTTAAAAGTACTCAGGCTATGGTTGACTCAACTCAGGTCTATTTTGAAAATTATTCTATAATCAATAAGCCCCTCAAACGTCACCGCACAATTATAAACGTTGTGCAGGATACAACTTTTAATCACGCAAAGCAGTATACGGGAGGCAGTGAACGTGTTGCGGTGCTTAATTTTGCAAACGCTTATCACCCCGGCGGAGGCGTTGAAACGGGTGCAACCGCACAGGAAGAAAGTCTGTGCCGCTGCAGTAACCTATACGCAGCACTCACCTGCAAATATGTTCTTACTAATTACTATAACCGCAACAACCGTAACAGAACCCCATACGGTACCGACTCTGTTGTCTACTCAAAAAATGTAACTGTGTTCAAGTCGGATGACCCCGTACCTAAACCGCTTCAAACTCCGTTTCAACTCGACGTAATAACCTGTGCGGCTCCGTATTTCAACAAAACGTACGGTGCGTACAATTACAACAGATACGAGGCTGTGTTCTATTCAAGAATAAAAAACATTCTTGAAGTTGCAGTCGGTAACGGCGTGGACGTGCTTATTCTGGGTGCTTTCGGATGCGGAGCGTTTTCAAATCCACCCGAGCTTGTTGCAAAAGTGTTTTATCGCCTCCTTGTTGGCGAGGGCTACTGCCACGCATTCAAAACGGTTACGTTTGCAATAAAGCAGGACGACACAAATAATTACTCAACCTTTAAGGATATACTCGATATACAACCCGCTGAACAAACGGACTGAAAACCACAGATTTTTAGTCCGTTTTGTATATTATTTAAAAAATGTAAAAAAATGCAAATTTATTCTTTATTATTTTTATTATCTATTATATTATATTAAAGCATTAATATTTAAGGAAAAGGATTATTATGGAAGACACAAGAAGTACTTTTAAAGGCAAAATCGGTTTTGTCCTTGCTGCCGCAGGCTCGGCAGTCGGACTCGGAAACCTGTGGCGATTCCCATATCTCGCCGCAAAATACGGCGGCGGAATATTCCTGCTCGTTTATCTTCTGCTTGCAGTAACATTCGGCTTTGTGCTTATGGTTACAGAAATTGCAATCGGCAGAAAAACGCAGCTCAGCCCGCTCAAAGCATTCGGCGTTCTCAGTAAAAAATGGGGATGGCTCGGTAAACTGGCAACAATCGTACCCGTTCTTATCTTTCCGTATTACTGCCTTATCGGCGGCTGGGTAACAAAGTATGCAGCGGTTATGATTACAGGACAGGTAGGCGAAGCCGCAAAAGACGGATATTTTACCGATTACATTTCTACCACAGCACCGCCGCTTTTCTGGTTTATGATTTTCATCGTTGCAACCACTCTTGTTATTATTTCAGGCGTTAACAAGGGAATCGAAAAACTCAGCAGAATTCTTATGCCTGCACTTTTAGTGCTTACAGTCGCACTTTCAATTTATGTTATTACCCGTCCGGGTGCGGGTGAAGGCGTTAAATATTATCTTTTGCCTGATTTCAGCAGCCTCAGCGTTAAGACGTTTCTTGCCGCTCTCGGTCAGCTGTTCTATTCTATGTCGCTTGCTATGGGTATTATGATTACCTACGGTTCGTATTTTTCAAAAGACGAGCATATTGAGGCTGCAGCACGTCAGATAGAAGTGTTCGACACAGCAATCGCACTTCTTGCAGGTCTTATGATTGTTCCTGCAGTGTTTGTATTCTCCGGCGGCGACAAAAACGCACTCAACCAGGGTGCAGGACTTATGTTTATAACGCTTCCTAAAGTGTTTAACGATATGCCTGCAGGCAACGTCATAGGTGCACTTTTCTTTTTGCTTGTGCTGTTTGCGGCTATCACAAGCTCGGTTTCTATTATGGAGGCAATTGTTTCCGGATTAATTGACGAGTTTAAGCTTTCACGTGGCAAAGCAACCGCACTTGTTGCCATCTTTGGTATTGCAGTGGGAATTGTATGCTCGTTCGGTTTCGGCATCTGGGATAGAGTTCAGATTATCGGATTCTCAATTCTCGACTTCCTCGACTTCATATCAAACAGTATACTTCTTCCTCTGGTCGGTATGCTTACATGCGTTATGGTCGGATTCTTTATTAAGCCCGACGCAATTATCAGCGAGGTTGAACTTAACGGCGAGTTTAAGATGAAGAAGTTTTATACCGCTATGGTTAAGTGGGTTGCACCTGTTTTCATCTTTGCAATCCTTGTATCAAGCGTCCTTCAGGGATTTGGAATTCTCAATATTTAACACAAAACCTCGCCAATGGCGGGGCTTTTGTGTTATAATGATTAAGGTGATTATATGTCTGACATAATAATTAATTCTGTTTGTGCTAATAATAATAAAATTGAATATGCCGTTTTCGGCAGCGGAAAAAGAGCATTTGTAATTATTCCGGGGCTGAGCCTTAAAAGCGTTCTGCTGTCTGCCGAGGCGGTGGCGGGTGCATACGGTATGTTCGCTGAAGATTATACTGTTTATCTTTTTGACAGACGTAATAATATGCAAAACGGCGTTACTATATATGATTTGGCTTGTGATGCAGGCGAGGCAATGAAAACAATCGGAATTTCCGACGCCTGTGTTTTCGGCACGTCGCAGGGCGGTATGATTGCACAGGTTCTTGCAATTAAGTATCCTGAACTTGTTTCAAAACTCGTTCTCGGTTCAACTGCTGCCCGCCTTACCGAAAAGGCACAAGGTGTTGTGTCCGACTGGCAACACCTTGCAGAGCAGGGAAGAACAGAAGAACTCTGCCGCAGTTTTGTCGGCAAAGTTTACTCACGTGATTTTACCGAAAAGTTCGGTGAAATGCTTGTGAGTATGCTCAGCGACTGTACAGATAAAGAACTGTCACAGTTTACTGCAAGCTGTAAAGCTTTTGACGGATTTGATGTAACAGCTAAGCTATGCGAAATAAGCTGTCCCGTGTATGTTATAGGTGCAGATAATGACGCTGTCCTTGAGGGCGAGGCATCTCGTGAAATTGCCGATACACTCGGCTGCAAAATCTATATGTACGGCGAGCCGTACGGACACGCAGTGTATGACGAAGCACCTGATTATAAAGAAAAATTAATTGAATTTTTCAAATCATAAAGCTGACTGACTTGATTATTTAAAAAAATTAACGATAATCGTTAAAAAACTATTGACAAACATAAATGTTTATGCTATGTTAATATTAACGATAAACGTTAAAAATTTAATGTCAGGAGATGTTATTATGGAAAACAAATACAAGAAAAACATTAATTTAATCGGCAAGATAGGACGTATTGTATCGATGATTCTTATAGTCCTCACAATACTTGCATCAATTGCAACACTTGCAGGTACAGTATTTGTCGCAACACTGCCAAAAGAGGATATCAATGTCACCGTAAACGGTACTGCCGACATAAGTTCCGAAGGCGATTTGTTTAAAAAGTTCAGGAAAGTGCTGAGCCTTTCGCAAGAGGGCGATAAAGCAAAACTTGGTGTTGCAGGCGGTGCTGACGGCGTCAACATCGTTCTTGCAGATGACGATAATATTCTTGAAGGAGCAACGCTGACCGAAACGGAAAAGGGCTATTCGGTTGATTTTAATTCAAAAACGGTAAAGCTCAGTCTCGGCAAGGTAATATACGGTCTTGTTGCAACATTAATTTATTTAATATGCATCACAGTTACACTGTTTATGCTGCGTTCACTTCTTATGTCACTCGAAAAATGCGACACGCCGTTTACCTCTGACGTAATTTCAAAAATCAAAAATTTTGGTTTTTCGCTTATCCCGTTCGTAGTTCTTCGCAGTGCGGTAGAATCGGCTTGGGGCTCAATGCTCAACACGGGTGCAGACATAAATGCAGGTCTTGATTTCACGATGATTATCGCTATACTGGTTGTGTTTATGCTGGCAATGATTTTCTCTTACGGTGCCGAATTACAAAAGCAAAGTGACGAAACTCTTTAAGGAGGGCTTGTATGGGTCAAATAGTACTGCGTCTCGACAGAGTTATGGCAGACCGAAAAATCAGCCTCAACGAGCTTTCGGAAAAAGTTGGAGTTGCCAACGTCAATCTGTCAAAACTCAAAAACGGACACGTCAGTGCCATTCGTTTTTCAACGCTTAAAGCACTTTGCGAAGCACTGCACTGTCAACCGGGCGACATAATTGAATATGTTTTTGATGAATAAAAGACTGTGCAAGCGTGGCTTGCACAGTCTTTTTTACTGTCTATTATTGCATACTTGAATTTGAAAACTTCTGCTTGAGTGTATCAACTTTGTTCTGCTCAGCCTGTTCGGTCTGATACCAGCCCTTCTGAGTCATCTTTTTGTAGATGTCGTCCTGAAGTGTGAGCGAACTGTTAAGTGCCGTTTTAAACGCCTTATTGATGTTCTGGCTTGAACTCTCAATTGTGCCGTGCATATAAAGGTCGCATGCACCTTTTTCAAGAAGCAGAATGTCCTGCATTAAGTTTCTGTCGTCCATAATTTCTCCTTACTGAAGTACGTTAATAAAACTGTTAAAAATCTCTCTGTGTTTACCCTGCATAGTCTGAACAGCGTTTTTGAGTTCTGTATCCTGCAGATTAGATACAACTTCGCTGCATTTTGTCTGAAAATACTGCTCGTGACCGAGTGCATCTTCAACGTAAAGAAGTTCTTTTGATGTCATAAATTATCACCTCCGCATTAGTATTATTTTACCAAATCGCTTCATTATTCCTTGTTGCAGTTAATATAATTATGTTGACTTGATACACTCCTTATGTTATATTAAAATAGAACTAAACTATACTGTTTTAAGGAAAAAACCGATGACTTGGAAAGAGATTTATGAGGAAAAACTCGTTGATGTCAACGAGGCAATCAAACTAATACATAACGGCGACAAGGTAGTTGTCGGCTTTGGTTGCGGCGAACCGTTCGGCATAGAAAACGCACTTGTAGAGCACTACGAGGAGTACAGCGACGTTACCATTATCAATATGCTTACCCTCGGCAATTCGCCATGGTGCGAACCGAAAATGAAAGGGCATTTCAAGCTGAACTGCCTTTTTGCGTCGCAGTCAAACAGAGCGTCTATTTCGGACGGTACAAGCGAGTTTACGACCTCGCATTTTTATGAAATTCCCGAGATTATCCGTTCTTATATCTGCCCCCGTGTTTCGCTTGTTATGGTGTCTCCGCCCGACGAACACGGCTACGTATCATTCGGCACAACCGTTGACTACACAAAGGGTACAACCGACCACTGCGAAGTTGTAATTGCTCAGGTCAATAAGAATATGCCACGTACTTTCGGCAACAGTATAAAACACGTGCGTGACTTCACGTGTTTTGTCGAGATTGATGAACCGCTTCCTGAGGTTAAAACCGTTAACATTTCGGATGTAGAAATGGAAATCGGCAGACACTGTGCTTCGCTTATCAAGGACGGCGACTGCCTGCAGCTCGGAATCGGCGGAATTCCAAATGCAGTCTGTGTTCAGCTTGCGGATAAAAAGAATCTCGGACTGCACAGCGAACTTGTTGGCGACGGTGTGGTGGATTTGCTCGAAAGCGGAGTTATCAACAACAAACTTAAAACCGCAAACCGTGGCAGAACCGTTCTCGGTGCGGCGTTCGGCTCAAAAAAACTTAACGCCTACATAAACAACAATCCTGCCGTAGAAATGCATCCTATTGACTATGTAAACAACCCTATTGAAATTGCTAAAAACGACAATATGGTTTCTATTAATTCCTGCATTCAGGTTGACCTGCTCGGTCAGGTTGTAAGTGATACAATCGGACTTTCGCAGTTTTCTGCAGTCGGCGGACAGGTTGACTTTGTGCGAGGGGCTACAATGAGCAAGGGCGGACGCTCAATTATTGCTATGCCATCCACCGCTAAAAAAGGTATGGTCAGCCGAATTGTGCCTCTTATCACAGAGGGCAGTGCCGTCACAACTCCACGTAACGACGTCAACTACGTTGTAACCGAATACGGTATTGCTCAACTCAAAGGCAAAACTCTCAAAGAGCGTGCAAAGGCACTCATTATGATTGCCCATCCACGCTTCAGACCTCACCTTATTCTTGAGTACAAACGCAGGTTCAACGAAGAGCCTTTTACAACTGAGGAGGCAAAGCACTTAGCAACTGCACTTAAGGAAAGAATTAAGGACGACAGAGAGATTGTTCGTGAGCGTCTGACCGAACGAAAAGAGGCTATCAAAGAAAATATCAATGAACGCCGACACAAGAACTCTTGATTTGAATATTAAAATATGTTAATATATGTTGTACGCATTTAATTAAAAATGTCTATTAATGGAGGAAATTTATGGCACTAAGAAGCGAACACCATTTTGGTATTGCAAGAAAAATTGTCAGCAATATGACTGCCGAAAGCTGGGAGACTATCCCTCACGCAGTTATAAACTACGCTCCCGATGTAACCGAATTTATGAAGGAGTGCAAAAAACTCAACGATGGCAATACCGACCCGATGAAAAAAATTACTATCAACACGGTAATGCTGAGGGTGATATGTGAAGGCTTAAAAGCAGCACCAAAACTTAATGCTCATCTTGAATTCAACCGCAGACTCGTTCGTGGCTGTCTCAGAACTTACGACCACGTGGACATCAGTATGCCTATGATTTTGCCAAACGGCGAAATGATGACAATCAATATGCACGATATGGGCAACAAAACAATGCTCGAAATGACTGAGGCAATTCACGATGCGTCACGCAAGGCAAAGAATACCGACCTTAACGAAGTTATGTTTGAGGTATCGCTTGACAACACGCTTACCGCTCTTCGTCACGGCAAAGTTGCCCAGACAATCAACAGACTTATCGGCTCAAAAACAGGCAAGCATAAGGTGCACACACTCAGCGGAAAGGCAAAGAAAGAGTATTACTCCATTCCGACAACCGAACGCCTTACAAAGCACGACATTGAGCAGGGAACTATCACAGTTACAAATATCGGTTCAATCTACCGTAATTACAGAGGCGAGTGCACTCTTCTCGAAATTGTACCTCCGCAGGTTGCGGCAATCGCAATCAATGCCGCTCAGCGTCGCCCCGTTGTTACAAAAGATTCCGACGGTAACGAGCAGGTGTCAATCGGCACAGTAATGCCAATCACACTTGCATTTGACCATAAGGCACTGGATTACGGCGATATTGTTCCGTTCATTCAGAAACTCGACGAGATTTTTGATAACCCGTCAGTTATTCAGGAATGGAAATAAATTAAAAATACTAATGCCGCAGGCTGTAAATCAGCCTGCGGCATTTTTGCAGTAATCTTATTCTTTTGCAGTAAGTTCAATATATGCTGAGTAGTGGCCGCATACCCAGGCTTTGTTGTTGCCCCGTACTGTGAACGATAACGGATACCTTCCGCTTTCGTCACCGTCAACAACGCACTTCGTTTCAACCGTGATTGTATCATCCTTGTTCTGGTTAGGAACATACACAAGCACCTTACGTGTACTTAGCTGTGAAAGCGTTGCCGTAGTGTTTTCGTCAACGCCGGTGATGCTTATGTCGGACGGTTTAATCTCAATCATTTTAGCCGTGTAAACGCTGTTGATATAAACCGATGCCGTAATCTGCTTAAGGTCTTTGTCTATCACCGTAATGCCGTCAAGGTCTGTAACGTCAAATTCAAATGTATTCATACCTACCTTTAATTCGCCAAACGGTATGGTGCCTATAACAGCACTCTGAATTGATGCACTGTCAAGCACGCCTGCGTCAATCGAGTCTACGCTGTATGTTATGTGCATAGTGTTCTCGTTAAAGTCGCTCGGCATATCTTCAAATTCAACCTCAACAGGCAGTTCCTTAATCTTTAAAACCGGCAAAGTAACTGCAATGTTTTCAAGTACGCCACTCTTTGCACTTCTTGATGCAAAGGTAAGGTAACTCGACTCAACGCCCGTCCCATCAATCTGAATGTCGCACTTTGCCGAGTACGGCTCTGTAAGTTTTGTGTCCGTCGGAAATTCTACGTCAACATAAGCCTTTTCAATCTTGTCAAAATAGGTCTTCGGA
>SVQF01000053.1 GCA_015065445.1 Oscillospiraceae bacterium
AACATTGTACGTTCAAAACTTGGTAATAAAGCTGCACTTTTAGGTGCGGCATACCTTGCCTCAAACATAAAATAATACAAGGGAGTTCGCTGAACTCCCTTATATTTTTTGCATAATATCTATGAACTTTTCGCACTGTTCAATCTTGTTAAACGCTCCGAGACTCAGTCGCACGGTTCCTCTGTCCACTGTGCCGAAATGCCTGTGTGCAAGCGGTGAACAGTGGTATCCCGCACGGGTACATACTCCGTATTCCGCAAGAAGCGATGCAGTCTTTTCGCTTGACCAGTCGGAATAATTAAACGAGATTATTCCTACAGTCTTATCTTTTTGCGGCTTTGGGGTATAAAGCTGCACATTTTCATTCTTTTTAAGTTCATTATACAGAAATTCAGCAAGCGTTAATTCGTGATTGTAAATATTACAAACCGAGCAACTATTTATAAAGTCAATTCCTGCACCAAGTGAAAGTATACCCGTGTTGTTAAGCGTTCCTGCTTCAAATGATTCAGGCAGTTCTGAAGGGTGTTTAAGACTGAGTGAACTGCTGCCTGTACCGCCCTGTAAAAGCGGTTTGAGTTTGGTGTTATTCAGCACCATTAACCCTGTACCCATATTCCCCATCAGTCCTTTGTGACCGGCAGTACACAGTATATCTATATTATCTCTAACCACATCAATATCAATTACGCCAGCAGTCTGTGCGGCGTCAACAATAAATGTGATTCCTTTGCTTTTGCAGTATTCACCAATTTTATTTATCGGCATTGTAACGCCAAATACGTTACTTGCGTGGGTACATACAACCAGCCTTGTATTCGGTTTGGCTTTCTTATTTATATCAGCTATTACCTTATCGCAGTCGTAGTTAAAATTAAACACATCATAATCAACTTCTCCGCACGCCGACAGGTATTCTGCCACTCTCGCAACGCTGTTGTGTTCAAGCGATGATATAAGAATGTGGTCGCCTTTTTTTACAGAGCCTTTTATTGCAACGTTAAGTGCTTCGGTGCAATTCTTTGTGAATATAACATTTTCACTTTTAGCACCGAATAAATCTGCCGATTTCTGCCTTACTTCAAAAATCTTTTCTCCGCTTTTTATGCTGCCTTCATATCCGCCTCTGCCGCTGTTAAATGAGTATCTTAAATTTCCTTCAACAGATTTGATATACACTCCCAGCGGCTTTGGATAGGAGGTAGCACTGTTGTCAAAGTAAATCACACTCTGTCAACTCCACGAATATAGATTTTTTCATTTTCAATAATTCTTATAACTGACTCAATATCGTCTGTAACAACCTGAACCACGTAGCCGCAGCCGTCCTCTTTTTGAGGGTTTTTAAGGCGTGTTACATTTGCTTTTATTCCCTTATATCTCAATGCACTGCGGGCACGCTGTGCGTTAGTTATAGTGCCTACTTTAATTACATAGAACAAAAAATCACCTCACAAGTCATACTATATTCTATGACAAAGTGAGGTGATTAGTTATTAGATATTATATATTAGTCTTCGTCAGAAACTGAACCTGTTGTTTCAATCTCATCATCTGCAAGTGCAATATCGACCGTGTCTCGTACTTTTTTACTGAGTCTTTTTACTTGAATGAACGCAACCAAATCAAGAACTGCATACACAATCATAGATATGCCGACAAGTTGTACAACAGCATTTGTAACTTCGCTTGACTGTGTTATGCAAACAACGCCCATTACAGAAGTTGCAATTGACAAGAACAGTGTTACCCAGCCGAAAAATACGCTTACAGCAATAATCTTGATCGCTGTAATTATGTTGAATATTCCGGCAGCGAGCAGATAAAGTCCTATGAATATTACAAAGAATTTAACTACTGCGTCAAGACTTGCACAGATGATTATGCCAAGGATTACAGAAAATACACCGAGTCCGAGCGTGAAAGACGAACTTTTATCACGTAGATAACTGATTATAGCAGTCAGTCCCATAATGATTACAGCCGACCCCACCAGCAAAGAAATGCATGGCAGCACGACGTCGGGGCGAATAATAAACAGCACTCCGAGGATGACAGAAACAATCATCGACGAGACGGAAATATTTTTTACTTTCTGAATGATTTTCATTATATTCACCGATTATTCTTCGTTTGCAGATTCCTCAATTACCTTCTGAGTGATGTGTTCAGGACATCTTTCGTATCTTGCAAACTCAGTTGTGAACGAGCCTCTGCCCTGAGTAATCTGACGCATAGATGTTGAGAAAGTAGTCATTTCGCCCTGAGGAACTTCTGCAATAATTTCCTGCATTCCGTCGCCGGTAGGATTCATACCGAGCACCCTGCCACGACGTTTGTTAATATCACCTATAACGTCGCCCATTGCCTCGTCGTTACAGATTGCATTAAGAGTAACGATAGGCTCAAGAAGAACAGGACCAGCCTGCGGGATACCGTTCTTGAAAGCAAGTGACGCAGCCATTTTGAAGCTCATTTCGCTCGAATCAACAGGATGATAAGAACCGTCAAAGAGAGTAGCCTTTACACCGACCATCGGATAACCTGCAAGAACGCCCTTTTCCATCGATTCACGAAGACCTTTTTCAACTGCCGGGAAGAAGTTCTTAGGTACGGAACCGCCGACAATTCTTTCTGCAAATACGAGCTCGTCGCTGTCGCAAGGTTCAAATTCAATAAATACATCACCGAACTGACCGTGACCGCCGGACTGCTTTTTATGTCTGCCCTGTGTGCTTACCTTCTTAGAAATTGTTTCTCTGTAAGCTACTTTAGGCTGAATCAGATTTGCGGTAACCTTATATTTATCCTTCATCTTGGAGAGTGCAACGTCAAGCTGCTGTTCGCCGAGCCCCGAAAGGATAGTCTGATGCGTCTCTGTATTAGAAACAAATGTGAGCGACGGGTCTTCTTCAATAAGTCTGTTAACTGCGTTAGCAATCTTTTCTTCGTCGCCCTTCTTTTCGGGAACGATTGCCATTGAGTAAGATGCGTACGGAACAGCAACTCTGTCAAGAGTAACGACATTGCCCTGTGCACACATAGTGTCGCCGGTCTTAAATGTAGAAAGTTTTGCGATGGCACAGATATCGCCTGCCTGACAGTCCTTAACGTCGCTCTGCTTAGCACCGAGAGTGTTAACAAGTTTGCCGACTCTTTCTTCGTCGCCTGTACGTGAGTTAACAACAGTCATACCCTGAGAAAGAGTACCCCTGATAACTTTGAAGTAGTTAAGTTTACCGATAAACGGGTCTGCGATTGACTTAAAGCAAACTGCTGCAAGCGGTGCTGCAGGGTCAACTGCAAGTTCTACAGGTTCGTCGTTGCTGTCTGTAGCATACTCTGACTTAGGAGCAGGAGCACAACATGCAACAAAATCAAGAAGCTGGTCAACAGCCTCTCCTGTTGCACCGGAAAGAGCAAATACAGGAACTATTGAGCCGTCAGCAAGACCGATTGAAATACCCTTAATTTTATCTTCTTTAGTAAGAGGTTCGCCGTCAAAGTATTTTTCCATAAGCTCGTCGTCAGTACCTGCAACTGCTTCGTTAAATACTTCTTTAATAGCGTCAAATCTGCCCTCGTCATCATGAACAGCGTCTGTGCCTGTAACTTTTATTCCGTCATAACTGAATGTTTTATCTTCTATCATATTATAATAGCCTGCAACCTTGCCGCCGCTGATTACAGGAACAACAACAGGACACATAGTAGTGCCGAACTTTGCAACAAGACCGTTGAATGCCTTATAGAAATCTGCACGTTCATCGTCCATCTTTGTTGTTACAATAATTCTTGCCATACCTTTTTTGCCTGCGTTTTTGAAGGCTTTTTCGGCACCTGCTGCAAGACCTGAGCGAGCAGATACTACAACAATTGCAGTGTCAGCAGCACGCAAACCTTCGCTTGAACCGAGTGCAAAGTCAAAAAGGCCAGGGGTGTCTATTACATTAATCTTATCGTTTTTGTAGTTGAACTGCAGAACAGAAGAAGATATACTGATGCCTCTCTTTTTCTCTTCTGAATCGCAGTCAGATACAGTGTTGCCGTCGGCAATTTTACCCATTCTTTCAGTAACGCCAGCAACATTTAACATGGCCTCGCAAAGTGTGGTCTTACCCTTGGAGGCGTGACCTACAACTGTGATATTTTTAACATTACTCATAAATTTTCCTCCAAATAATCATTTGTATAAATTGTACAACATAGTATTAATTATGTCAACATTAATTAAACATTTTTAACATAAGTAACAAATTTAAACACGTTAATTTGTCAGTATTACTGATACAACAGACTGTGACGGTACATTAAAGAGTTGGTTTTTATCATATTTTGTAGTCACGGTATGTTCGAGGTCGCAACATTCTGAAGTAAGATAACAATTTGCAGTACTGTAACCGTCTGCATTAATGCAGGTGTTTGCGTCCTTATCGGTAGTATTTACATATACTACTACAAGGCTGCCGTCTTTATTGACAAATGCACACGAAAGAAGGTCCGAACAGGTATCGCCGGTTTCGACTCTGACGGCTCCTTCCCTTATAAACCTTGAGAAATTACCGAGGCACCAAAGTCGTTTTGAAGTAAATACGTCTTTTGCCGTGCCATCCCACACTGAATCACCAACAGCAGGTGCGTCATAATAAACAAGTCCGTCAGGATAATATCCGCCCGAAACAGCGGTCCACCAGTTCCACTCGGTAGCGTCCAGAACCGTGAGATCTTCAAGAACGGTTCTTGCCAGCTGAACGCCGTGCTGAATACCCATTCCGTTAAAATCGAAACCCGAAAGCGTCTGCTGGTAGTCCCAGACACCTGTGTTACCGTCATTAGTCATCTGGCAGTACTCGGTACAGGCTATGTTGAACTGAGGGTATTTTCCGTTCATATATGCCTTGAACTCAGCTTTATCCTCTTTGTTGTTCCAGTACGAATGAACAGTAATTGTATCATAATAACGCTTGATGGTGTTATTGGTCGTCATTGGTTCAAAATAAGTTCTGAAACAGTCCTCAAACATTAAATCGGGATTCCAAAGCGTACCCGAAACTCCGCATGATTCAAACACAGAAAACTTGTAAGGCTTGCCTGCACCGGCGGTAGCAAGTTTTGATGCAAGAGACTTAACCTCACTCGGTGTGTAAAAACAACCTTCCTGACTCATATTTCCGTTGACGTCGCAGGACCAGGAGTACTGAGGTTCGTTTATAGGCGAAACATCTACTACGTTATAGCCTTCGTCTACAAAATGGTCTGCACAGTCTGTGAGGTACTTTGCATAAATATTATAGTTGCCGCTTGCAAGGTTAGAATTATAACTGTCTTTCTTATAGAAAACATCGTTTTCCCAGTAACCGTCTTCGTGATATGAGCAGTAACCCTTACCGTTAACAGTAATCTGCTTTGGCGGAGAATTAGCAAAAAGCACAACCCTCAAATCGTCGGCATATTTATTGGCAATTGCAAGAGAGTTTTGTGCGTTTTTATCGTTTGTCCAGTCGTAATTTATAGTGTAGTCAGACCATACTGAGTCTTCACCCTGCGTGCCTTCAATACTCTCAATAAACGTTTCGGCACTCTTGCCACGGTCAACGGCGTTGTCCGTATCTGTTCCGGCACCGAGATTGTAACGGTAGATGTTAAGACCTATACCTTCGTCTTTTGAATAAAGAAGTTTAATAAAGTCGTCGGCATTTTCCCATCCGCCCACCTTCTGAGCCCACCATGCACCTGAGGCACCGAAACCGTTTATTGTCTGATGCTTTTTTGTGAGGTCAACAGTGGTAACATCGGTTGTTGTAAACTTTACAGCTGATGACACTGCAGACGTGTAGTTCTTTTTATTAACGGTACGAACTGCATAAACTCTTACTGTATACGTACTTTTTGACGAAAGCGACGAAACAACTGCAGAGTTTGTTTTTGCAGTGACTTTTTTGGCGTTTTTCCAATCCGTAGAGGTACACTGGACAGTATATGATGTAGCACCTGCAACTTTAGTCCAGCTTAGTTTTGCGTTGGAATAAGAAGTTGAACCAACCTTTAAGCCCGTAACTTTTGCAGGAAGAGTAGATACGGTAACTTTACCTGAATATGCGGAATAGTATGTCTTTTTCTTAACTGCCTTATAAGACTTCACACAATAAACATAAGTGGTTCCTGCCTTCAGTTTTGTAAGTTTATAAGATGTTTTGGCAGTTGTTGCTTTTTTAACATACTTTTTGTTAGCGGTATTGTACTGATAAAGCACGTATCCCTTTGCACCGCTGACTTTCTTCCACTTTACAGTGACGGTATTAAGCGTTGATGCGGCAGTAACAGAAACAGGTTTGGCAGGTGCTTTAACCTTTGCTGCAAAAACGCTGAACGGTGTTGCATTAACAAGCATTACAAGTGCCAATACAAAACATAATAATTTAACTGATTTTTTCATAAAATCACTCCCTGAATTCATTATACAATTAAATGGATTTGTTTACAATATTTTTTTCTTGCAATACATATATAAATTTAGTATTATATTATTAGTAAAGGAATGGAGGAAAACCGATGGACAAAAAAGTTGTTGACTTAACGCTTCTTGACGGTGTACTTGACAAATACGCAAACATCAAAGGAAGTCTGATAACAATTTTACAGCAAACACAGGATATTTACGGTTATCTGCCTAAAGAAGCCATAGAAAAAATATCCGACAAAACAGGTATTGCAACTTCTGAAATTATGGGTGTCGGAACATTTTACACTCAGTTTCGTTTTGAGCCTGTCGGCAAATATCTGATAATGCTCTGTCAGGGTACTGCCTGCCATGTAAATTCAAGCGAATTAATCCTTGACACAATCAAGGACGAGCTTGGAATTGACGACGGACAGACAACCGAAGACGGACTGTTTTCGCTCAAATGCGTTGCCTGTCTCGGCTGTTGCTCATTATCCCCTGTTATGATGATTAATGAGGATACATACGGCAGCCTTACACCTGACAAGACAAAGAAAATTCTTAAAGAACTCAGGGAGGCAGCACAATGAGAATAGTTATAGGACAAGGCTCCTGCGGTATTGCTGCCGGTGCTGAGAAAGTCAGAAAAGCACTCGCCGAGTGCAATATCAACTCTGATATATCCATTACGGGTTGTATAGGTATGTGCTACCTTGAGCCTATTGTTGATATTTATAACGGCGACGAACTCACAAGACTTGTAAAGGTCAGCGAAAACGACGCTCAAAAGATTGCCGAGTACGTTAAAACGAATAACAAAGAAGAAATCTCTGACCTTATTGTTACTGACGAGGATAACGAATTCCTTGCAAAACAGACAAGAATAGCACTTCGCAGATGCGGTGTTATTAACCCCGAGGAAATTTCTGCATATATAGAGGCAGACGGCTACACCGCACTTAAAAAGGCTGTTTGCGAAATGACACCTGAAAATGTTATTGAAGTCATCAAAACTTCGGGTCTTGCAGGCAGAGGCGGTGCAGGATTCCCCACTTGGTTCAAGTGGAATGCAGCACGTCAGAGCGATGGCGAAGAAAAGTATCTTATATGTAATGCCGACGAGGGCGACCCGGGTGCATTTATGGACAGGGCTGTTATAGAGTCCGACCCGCACAACCTTATTGAAGGTATGCTCATAGGTGCTTACGCAATAGGTGCAAAGCACGCTGTTGTTTATGTAAGAGCAGAGTATCCTCTTGCCATCAAGCGTCTTAAAAGAGCAATTGAGCAGGCGTCAGCAGAAGGAATTATAGGCAACAATATTTTCGGCACTGATTTTTCCTGCGACTTTACTATCAAAGCGGGTGCAGGTGCATTTGTATGCGGTGAAGAAACAGCACTTATCGAGTCGCTTGAAGGTCACAGAGGAATGCCGAGGCTCAAGCCTCCGTTCCCTGCTCAGTCAGGTTTCTGGCGTAAACCTTCTAACATTAATAACGTTGAAACATTCGCCAATGTTTCTTGGATTATCAATAACGGCGGCGAAGCGTTTGCTGCAATGGGTACAGAAGGCTCAAAGGGCACTAAGGTATTTGCTGTTACCGGTAAAGTTAAACGGAGCGGACTTGTTGAAATCCCGATGGGTAAAACTCTTCGTGACGTAATTTTTGACATCGGCGGCGGTATGAAGGGCGACAAGCCGTTTAAAGCTGTGCAGATGGGCGGTCCGTCCGGCGGATGTATTCCTGCTGACTTGATTGATACTGTAATTGACTATAAGGCACTTGGTGCAACTGGTGCGATTATGGGTTCCGGCGGTATGGTAGTAATGGACGAAAGCACCTGTATGGTAGGTATGGCAAAATTCTTCCTCGACTTTACCGCTAAAGAGAGCTGCGGTAAATGTATTCACTGCCGAATCGGCACTAAGCGTATGCTCGAAATGCTCGACAGAATTACCAAGGGTCAGGGCAAAGACGGTGATATTGAACTTCTTGAAGAACTCTGTTACTCGATTAAAGACGGCGCTCTCTGCGGTCTCGGTCAGACAGCACCAAACCCCGTACTCACAACAATCAAGTATTTCCGAGGCGAGTACGAGGCACATATTAACGATAAAAAATGTCCTGCAGGTGAATGCAGCGACCTGATTGAATATAACATTGTTGCTGACAAGTGTAAGGGCTGTACGCTCTGTGCAAGGAACTGTCCTGTTGACGCAATCAGCGGCACTGCTAAAAACCCACACGTCATTGACCAGAACAAGTGCATTAAATGCGGCAAGTGTTATTCTTCCTGCAGATTTGATGCAATAGTTAAAGCATAAGGAGGGGTGAACAATGATTAATCTTACAATTAACGGAATAAAAGTTACCGCTCCCGAAGGTGCAACAATTTTAGAAGCCGCAAAGAGTGCAGGCATTTACATTCCTACACTGTGCTATGACGAAGCCGTTGAAGTTTACGGTGCCTGCGGTCTGTGTGTGGTTGAGGCTGAAGGTATTCCTAAACTTTTGCGTTCCTGCTCTGCTAAAGTCAGCGAAGGTATGGTTGTAAATACAGAAAGCGAACGTGTTGTTCAGTCCCGTAAAATTGCTATGGAACTGCTTATGTCCGCACACGATGGCGACTGCGTTGCTCCGTGCCAGCTTAACTGCCCTGCACGAACAGACTGCCAGGGATATGTCGGACTTATCGCTAACGGCGAATATGAGTCCGCACTTAAACTTATCAAAAACAAAATCGCACTTCCTGCATCAATCGGCAGAGTTTGTCCGCATCCTTGCGAAAAGGGTTGCCGCAGAGCAAATGTTGAAGAGCCGATTAATATTGCACAACTCAAAGCTTTTGCAGCAGATATGGACTTGAACGGCGATTCATACGTTCCCGAAGTCGCTGCACCTACCGGCAAAAAAGTAAGCATAATCGGCGGCGGTCCTGCCGGTCTTACAGCAGCATACTATCTTGCCATTATGGGCCACGAAGTAACGGTTTACGATATGATGGAAAAGATGGGCGGTATGCTCCGTTACGGAATTCCGCAATACCGACTGCCAAAGGAAGTTCTCGATAAAGAAATCGCCGTTATTGAAAAAACAGGCGTTAAGATGGTTAACGGCAAAAAACTCGGTGTGGACTTCACTATTGATAGCCTGAAATCTGAAAGCGACGCAGTTATTGTTGCAGTAGGTGCATGGAAATCAAGTTCTATGCGTACTGAAGGCGAAGACCTTGAAGGCGTTTACGGCGGTATCGACTTTCTTCGTGGAGTTATTCAGGGTAATCCTGTTAACATCGGTAAAAAGGTTGCAATCTGCGGCGGCGGTAACACTGCTATGGACGCCTGCAGAACTGCAGTAAGACTCGGTGCTGAAGAAGTTTATGTTGTTTACAGAAGAACCCGCAACGAAATGCCTGCCGATAAGCTTGAAATTGATGAGGCGGAAGAAGAGGGCGTAATCTACAAATTCCTTACAAATCCCCTCTCGTTCAACGGTAAAGACGGGAAAGTCAAATCGATTACTCTTCAGATTATGGAACTCGGAGAGCCTGATGCTTCGGGCAGACGCAGACCTGTTCCTGTTGAGGGTAAGACAGAAGAAATTGAAGTTGACAGCGTAATAATGGCAATCGGTCAGAAACTTGTTACAGAAGATGTAAAAGAACTCGAACTCACCGACAGAGGCAATATTCTTGCCGACGAAGATACTTTTGAAACAAATATCGACGGGGTATTCGCAATCGGCGACGCAACAAACAAGGGTGCAGGAATTGCGATTGAAGCTATCGGCGAGGCTGACAGATGCGTTAAGATTGTTGACGCTTATCTAAAGGGTGAAGATTACGAAACACGTGTGCCGTACATCAGCAAGCGTGACGAAAGTACTATTGATTACAGCGACCGTGAAAAGTCGCCGAGGCTTAATCCGAAAGTTCTTGCACCGGAAGTAAGAAACAAGAACTTCGATGAAGTATCGCTCGGATTTACTGCGGAAGAAGCCAAGGCGGAGGCTAACAGATGTCTTGAATGCGGATGCCGTGAGTACTACAAGTGCAAACTGCTTTCTGTAGCACAGCGTTACGATATAAAGCCTGAGAGTTTTGCAGGCGAAATGCCACAGAAATACACGCATGATGAGAATGCTTTTATTGAACGCAACACTGCAAAATGTATACTTTGCGGACTCTGTGTTCGCTCATGCCGTGAGGTTATGAACTTATCGTCAATCGGACTCCTCGGCAGAGGCTTCACAACAGATGTCTCCCCTGCTTTCTCACTTCCGCTTGACCAAACTAACTGTACAAACTGCGGACTTTGCGTGCAACTTTGTCCTACCGGTTCGCTTACAGAAAAGGCAAATCTTGCTAAGCAGGTACCTCTCAGCGAAACCTATACAGAAGAAACAGTAAACATTGACGGCAAGCCTGCCAAAGTTCTCGTTTCACGTTACAACGGCAAAGTCCTTCGTGTAATACCAAACGACGACATTTCACGAAAAGCAAACCTTTCACGAGAGGACCTTTTCAAAATAGTCACAGAATAAATTAAAAGCCTCCGCATAAGCGGGGGCTGACTTTAATGCTATGAGAATTAAAACTAATATTAAAAACCAAATATTTGTGCTGTTTTATGTTTTCAGTTTATTTTCAATGCATTCAGATAATCTGGGCTCTTACTGGGGACTAAACGGAACACCTTTTATCTTCTTCCGTTTCATTTTAATTATAGCACTGATGTTGATTGCGGTTATCATAAACAAATCCGACACTGCATTTATCGAAAAGATTGTTCCTCCATCCGCTTTAATAATAACAGTATTTGTAGTATACGATTATTTTGTTTCACACATCAGCGGCAGTCACTTTTTGTACAGAGTGTGGTGGATTGCTTATATTATTGTTACGCTTATGGTAGTGTTTTTTACCGACACGCTATTTTCAAAAGAAGATTATCCTGACTTTTACAGAAGATTCTGGCGGTCATTCACGCCGCTTTACCTTTTTGTGTTTGCAATATGCTTTCTTAGAATGCCTGGTGAGGAATACTCACTGAATACCGAACTCGGAAATGGAACATTCCTGATGTTAAAAGCATTAATCCATAACTCAAGAGTAAGTTTTGAAGCACCGCTTATGTTCTTTGGGAATATTATAATATTTACTCCCCTGCCGTTCATACTTTCTGCAATTTCAAACAAGTTTACGCCTTCTTTAATTATGATAATAGGATTTCTTACTCCGTTTGCAGTAGAAAGTTATCAACTTGTGTTCAAGTGCGGACAGGTGGATATTGACGACATTGTGCTGAACTTTGGCGGATTTATTATTGCATTTGTTTTTTATTTAATTATATATAAACAAAAAAATTATTCACAATATTTTCATTGACAATTGGCTTGGTTATGTATCACCAAGCTTTTTTTATTGACAAGGTGACAATAATATGTTAATCTGTTCATATAGTATGCTTTTTAACACAATAATGAACAAGATTCATGACAAAAACAAGTCATATTACTTTAATCACGGAGAATAGCTATATGAATTTGAACGAAACGCAATTTGATGTTCTTTCTTTATTGGCTGAAGATAAACGTTCTCTAACCCAACGTCAAATTGCTAAAATTACCAATCACTCGGTAGGGACGATAAATAAAACAATTAAAGAATTAGATGAAATAGGATATATTAATAATTCTAAAGTTACTGAAAAAGGATATAATGCACTTGAACCGTATAAAGCTAAACGTGCTATTTTTCTTGCTTCGGGATTTGGATCTCGTCTGGTTCCTATTACTTTAAACACTCCTAAACCACTTGTGAGAGTATTTGGAGTTCGTATAATCGATAGACTGATTGATGCCGTATTAGATGCTGGCATACAAGAAGTAATCATTGTACGTGGATATTTATCTGAACAATTTGACCAGTTAAAAGACAAATATCCTATGATAAAATTTGTTGATAATCCCATTTTCAATGAATCAAATAATATATCTTCTGCGTTGCAAGTACGTGATCTACTTGAAAATGCTTACGTATTTGAAGCTGATTTATTAATTTATAATCCCTCCGTTATTAAAAAGTACAATTATGGTTCAAACTTTTTAGGATTTGATGTAGACAGAACAGATGACTGGTGTTTTACTGTCAAAAACAATTATATAGATGAAGAAAAAATCGGTGGAATTAATTGTGTTCAAATGATTGGAATTTCATATTGGGACAAGCAAGATGGACAAAAGCTATATTTTCATTTAAAACAAGCTTTTGATCAACCCGGGGGAAAGGAACTTTATTGGGAACAAGTTCCTTTAGTTAAATTTAAGGAACAATATAAAGTATATGTTAGAAAATGTGAACAAAATGACATCGTCGAAATAGACACATTTAATGAGCTTAAGTCAATAGATAAATCTTATTGTTGTTAATTTGAAAGGAGAAAATGGATTTGAAAAACGAAGCGGTACTTCAAAAAAAGTTAAACCCCTTGCATGTGTGGGCTATTGCTTTCGGATGTGTCATTGGTTGGGGCTCTTTTATTAATCCGGGTAAAAAGTTTTTACCTGCCTCAGGAGTTGCCGGCACTGCAATTGCGATGATTCTTGGTGCATTAATTATGATTGTAATAGCATTTTCATATGCATATATGGTTCCTAAATACCCCAAAGCTGGTGGTGAATTTACATTTACTAAGAATTGTTTTGGAAAAAATGCGGCTTTCATTTGTGGTTGGTTTTTAGTAATTGCATATTTGACAAACGTTCCTATGAACTCCACCGCAATAGGTTTAATAGTCGACGGTTTGGACGAGCAAAAAGATATTTTGAAATTCGGTTTCCATTATACTATTGCCGGATTTGATATATATTTTGGTGAAATGATTGTCGCTACTTTGATTCTGATTCTTTTTGGTTTTTTAAACATAATTGGTGTAAAAAAAGCAGCTTTTGTGCAAATTGTTCTTTCCGGACTATTGATAGTCTGCGTAATATCATTGTTCATTGCAATGGTGATTAATGCTGAAAAAACTGGTTTCAACATTAAACCAGTTTGGGGGTTTGACAAGAATGCGGCACTTGCCGCCGGTGGAACTGTCAATGACGCAAATAGTTTTGCACATAAAGGAACTCTTGGAATACTTGGTTCAATTTTAGCAACTTTTGCAATTGCTCCTTGGGCGTATGTTGGATTTGATGCAATACCTCAAGCATCAGAAGAATTCAATTTTTCTTACAAAAAAGTATCAATAATAATGATTATTGCTATATTATTTGGATGTTTTGTATATGTAAGCAACAATACTGTTGCTGCTGCCGCATTAGACAACTGGCCTGAACGTGTAATGGCTGGCGAATGGGTTGTACTTATTGCTGCTGAGGAACTTTTGGGCTCCTATGGAAAAGTAATAGTTGGTTTGGGTGTTTCTTGTGCTGTTTTAAGTGGAATTATGGGTTTCTACCTAGCATCTTCTCGGCTTATGTATTCAATGAGTAATGAAGGCTATCTTCCTAATGGTTTGGTAAAATTGATTCAAAATACGGAACTCCTAAGAATGCTATGATTTTTTGCATAATAATT
>SVQF01000054.1 GCA_015065445.1 Oscillospiraceae bacterium
CCACAACGTCTGTGTCGAGAACAACGGGGTCAACAGCCTGAACCTTTGCAGTGGGATTGCTGTACTGCGGTGCTTCGGGGCGGTCAAGCTGATTGTTGCAACGGTTGAGCGTTGATTTGAACACTTTGACGTCGCCCTCCGAACCGAAGAGAATGCACTTTTTCTCAAAATTGGTAAATCCGATTACGGTCTGCGGATTGGCAAACGGAGAGCCGTAAACGTCAAAACGGAGCCTGAAATAGAAGTTGATGTCAACGTTATAGTACCCTCTGTTAAACGGTACGTCCTCTACGTCGATGC
Source organism: Oscillospiraceae bacterium (assembly GCA_015065445.1). Classification (GTDB taxonomy): domain Bacteria; phylum Bacillota; class Clostridia; order Oscillospirales; family Acutalibacteraceae; genus Eubacterium_R. Next base: position 301 of record SVQF01000054.1, read on the forward strand.
TTACAGCAACTATGTCACAGTCACGTGTTTTGATATTGTCGGCTCTGTCGATAATATCCTGTGAACCACCGTAAAATGTAACTCTTAAATCCTCTGCACAGTCCTTGCTGACGCAGGAATCAAAGATTCGTTTTGTGTCAATACAAACCGCTTCGTTAATTCTGCTGCCGTTTGCGTTGATAATCTGATTATCAGCCATAAAAAAACTCCTTCATAGTTTATTGAAGTTTCAACTTCAATACATCTTATGAAGGAGTTTAAAATATGTTAAACTTTTTCAAGTTTGGCAAAGTTAGCCATAAGTTTTTTAGTACCTGCTTTGTCAAAGGCAACCTCAAGGAGCGTGTCGTTACCCATAGGTTTTGCACTCAGAATTACGCCCGTGCCAAATGACTTATGGCGTACGGTGTCGCCCGTATTATAGGTTTCGCCCGTTGCGGTTGTACCCGTGCTCTGACCGAATTTGTGTGCGGCAGAGCTGCTTTGCTTTGCGTCTCCGATTGGCGTAGACTTACTGTATTTATACGGTTTTTTGGGGGTTCCGAACGACGACGCACCCGAATAACCCGAGCCGAAAGAATAAGCCCTCGGTTGTTCTTTTACCGTTCTGTCCTCAGTTACTGTATCGGGGATTTCACGCAGAAAGCGTGAGGCAATATTTCGGTTAGTGGTGCCGTAAAGCATTCGCTGACGGGCATTGATAAGGTACAGTTTTTCCCTTGCACGAGTGATGCCAACGTACGCAAGGCGGCGTTCTTCCTCAAGTTCCTCGTCGCTGTACATACTCTGGTTGCCCGGGAATATTCCCTCCTCAAGTCCTGGGATAAATACCACCGGAAACTCGAGTCCCTTAGCAGAATGAAGAGTCATAAGCACAACGCAGTCGTCGTCCTCGTTATAAGAGTCAATGTCCGAAACAAGTGCTACATCTTCAAGAAAATCCGAGATTGTAAACTCGTCATCATCCTCCTGATACTTTATAAGCATTGAGGAAAGCTCCTGCACGTTTTCTTTTCTGCTGTCGGATTTTTGCGGGTCCTCCTCGTCAAGATACTCAAAATAATGGGTTTTTTCAATGATTTCCTGCAACAAGTCAGACGGCTCCATACCGTCCTCGGCACTTGTGATAAAGCCGTTGATAAGGTTGCAGAACTCTTTGAGTTTTCCGGCACTGCGTGAGGTTTTTGCAAACTCGTCTGCGTGTTCGCACACCTCAAAAGCAGTCATACCGTTGACTGCTGCAATCTCGAGAATATAGTTGAACATAGTGTCGCCTATACCACGTTTCGGGGTGTTGATAATACGCTGCAGCCGCACATTGTCGGCAGTGTTATTAATAACCGCAAAATACGAAACTATGTCCTTAATCTCCTTGCGATCAAAGAAACGGTTGCCGCCTATAATTTTATATGACACGCCTGACTTTGCAAGCATCATTTCTATATTACGTGACTGTGCGTTCATACGGTACAGCACGGCGTGGTCACGGTAACTTCTGCCGTTTTTAACGTTTTCGTTAATTTCGTCAACAATAAACTGTGCCTCGTCAGTTTCGCTGAGTGCGGTATAAAGCACAACTTTTTCGCCGTCCTTACCCGTGTATGAGCGAAGATGTTTGTCGGCAAGGCGGGTGGAATTGTTTTTGATAACGGCGTTTGCAGCGTCAAGAATGTTCTGCATAGAGCGGTAGTTTTCGGCGAGTTCAAGCTGAATTACTTTGAGTCCCTCGTCCTCATAACGCTCTTTAAAACGCATAATATTTTCAATTGTAGCACCACGGAAACGGTAAATGCTCTGATCGTCGTCACCTACAACGCAGATGTTGTGATATCCGCCTGCAAGCAGGTATGTAAGCACATACTGTGCGTAACTCGTATCCTGATACTCATCAACAATAACATACCTGAACTGATGCTGATACTGTTCAAGTACGTCATCGTTTTCTTTGAGCAGTGCGACAGTGTTGTAAATCATATCGTCAAAGTCCATAGCGTCAGCACGCATAAGTTCCTTTTGATATTCCTCATAACACTGTGCTATTTTAGCTTTTCTGAAGTCGTTTACCGTGCTTGCTTTGTACTCTGCGGGACTGATGAGGCTGTCTTTGGCATGGCTGATTTCCGCAAGAATTGAGCGGTGGTTAAGGAATTTGTCCTCTATTCCAAGGCTCTTTTGCACACGCTTCATAACACGTTTCTGGTCATCGGTATCGTATATGGTAAAATGCTGTGAATAGCCGAGTCTGTCGCCGTAGCGTCTGAGCATTCTTGCACACATCGAGTGAAAAGTCTGAGCCCATATTTCGGCAGCGTCGTCGCCGATGGTGTTGATAAGTCTTTCCTTGAGTTCGCCCGCTGCCTTGTTTGTAAAGGTGATTGCAAGCACCTGCCACGGCAGGGCGTACCCGTCTTTGATAATATGCTCAATTCTTTTAACGATGGTTGCCGTTTTACCCGTGCCTGCACCTGCAACAACAAGCACAGGACCGTCAACTGTGTCGATAACCCGCTGCTGTTCTTTGTTCGGTTTTACTGCGTCTTTGTTCATATTTTATCCTTTATTAATAATCGGCACGATGTTTGGCATCGTGCCGTAAACTGTTTTATCCTAAAAGCGTGAGGAGTATACCTGCTGCAACTGCCGAGCCGATTACGCCCGAAACGTTTGGACCCATTGCGTGCATAAGCAGGAAGTTTGCCGGGTTTTCCTCTGCACCGACCTTCTGGCTTACTCTTGCAGCCATAGGCACCGCAGATACACCTGCCGAACCGATAAGCGGATTGACCTTGCCTTTTGAAAAGATGTACATAAGCTTTCCGAATAGCACGCCGCCTGCTGTACCGAATCCGAATGCGAGTAAGCCGAGTGCAACAATCTTAAACGTACTCAAGTTAAGGAACGTCTGTGCAGATGTTGTGGCACCGACCGAAAGTCCGAGCAGAATTGTTATGATATTCATAAGTTCATTCTGTGCGGCTTTTGCAATACGTTCTGTTCTGCCGCTCTCTTTAAGCAGGTTGCCGAGCATAAGCATACCTACAAGCGACGCTGCGTCGGGCAGCAGAAGTGAAACAACTACCGTAATAACAATCGGAAACAGTATTTTTTCAACCTTCGATACAGGGCGAAGATTATCCATAACAACGCTACGTTCTTTTTTAGTTGTAAGACCCCTCATAATAAACGGCTGAATAACAGGCACAAGTGCCATATACGAGTAAGCCGCAACGGCGATTGTACCGAGCATTGTGGGGGCAAGTTTTGACGTTACAAAGATTGCCGTAGGTCCGTCCGCACCGCCGATAATAGCGATTGAGCCAGCCTCGTTAGGATTAAAGCCGATAAGAATGGCAACAAGATACGCAACGAATATGCCAAGCTGAGCCGCTGCACCGAGGATAAACGAACTCGGTCTTGCGATAAGAGAGGTAAAATCGGTCATAGAACCGATGCCGAGGAAGATGAGCGGCGGATAAATACCCGCCTTAACGCCGAAATAAAGGAAGTCCATCAATCCGGGCGTCAGAATGTTGCCGCTGTCGTCTTTAAGCCGTCCTGCGACCAAATCAATGAATCCCTGAAGGTCATGATACTGAACCGCCAGATTTGCAAACGGCAGATTTGCAAGCAGCATACCGAATGCAATAGGTATCATAAGAAGAGGCTCAAAGCCCTTCTTGATACCGAGCCACAGGAAGAAGAAAGCGACTATTATCATTATAAGATTTTTTACACCGCCGTCTGTGAAGAAATAAGCAAAGCCGCTGTTAGCAAAAATGCTGCTTATTACCTCCCAGACACCTTGTAATATTTCCATTTTCTATTCTCCTATAATTGAAGTAAGGCACTAAAAAGGTCTTGTGTTCTCCGTAATTGCCGCAAACGCCCACGGATTGCGTCTTGTAACAGGGTTTGGCGTCTGTGTGCGTACAGGAGTAACTGAACGTACAACCGCACCTTCGCCTTCCATCATATATACTGCTGCACTGATTGCAGCAATAACCTCGCCGCTTATACCCTGCGAAACAGGTGCTGCCTTTTTTGCAGGTGCAGGCGGAGGAGTGTTTACTATATTAAGCTGAGGAGGTGCTGAATTTGCTTTTTTCTTATTCTTTCTCATATTTGCTCCTTGCGATTTTGAAACAATCATTCCGTAAACTTTTACAACTATAATAAGTAATGCGAGTATTCCCAAAACTACCGAAAGTCCCGCAACAATAAGCGTTGCCGTGAACTCAACCGTTGTGTCAGGAATAATTGCGGTAGCGAGCGAATAAACATCCATACCCAAATTCCCCCATTATAATTATTAAATATCATTGTTATTATAAATCAACGCAGTCTATTTTTCAACAAAAAACGGGTATTTTTTTTACTTCGGCAAATTGCATAAAAAAGATGTTGATTTATTTTTAAAATGTGTTTATAATAAGTATTAGATAATATATTAATGCGGAGGATTATTATGAGCAGAGAAGCAATGATTATAGCTATACTTATAGCACTTGTAATTTTATGGCTTACCGAAACACTCGGTATGCACAGAACCTCCAGAGTGCTTGGCGGTGCTATTGATTTAGGTTTTGCAATTTTGCGATAGATTGGCAAAAAGACCGTTTCACAAATATGTGAAGGGGCATCCTACGGAAATAGTGTCAGCCCAAAAATGGCATCTTTTCCGCTATAACGTCATTAAAAATCGTGTTAAGGCGGCAAGCCTTAACACGATTTTGTGCTTTGTTCTAACAAAAAATATGCTCATTTTTGGGTGCAAAGCAGTTTTGGCAAAGTAATTTTAGGTCATAAAGGTATTATAAAACCGCCTGCATACTTGCGTATTCAGGCGGTTTTTAATGCATTTAGGAGCAAAAGGACAAAGCCAAAACCTAACCCTATTTCCGTAGGGTGCCCCAAACGGTCTTTTTTATTTCAAGTCGTTTGTTATACCTAATATGTGCTTGTTTTTCATAATACCACCAAATATTAAAAAGCATACAGCTCAATGCACAGCTGTATGCTTTTTAATATACAAGATATTTATTTTACGAAACAAAGATTCATCGCTTTTTCTTCAACAGTGAAGGTCAGGTCGGAGTAGTCAAAGTTTTCTCCGTCGCAGTTGCCGAGAAGTTTTGAGCCGTCCTCCATCCATATCCTTCCACGTCTGAGTCTTCCGTTTTTGATAAGGTCGGGATATGTATTTTCGTTTGCGTCGCCCGATGAATACTTGGGAATAATAGGTAATGCTTTATGCAGAGCCATACCGTTTACGAGTGCAAAGTCAAGCAGCCCGTCGTCCAGTACCGAATCGGGTGCGGGACAGAATCCGCCGCCGTAATAACTTGCGTTGCAGATAGCAAAAAGCACGTAGTCCTTGTTGTTCTCCGCCATAGTATACTCATTGCCGTTTTCGTCAACGCACACAACGTCAAAGCTTATTTTGTAGTGCAGAGGTTTCATAATAGCGGGAACTATTGCAACCGTGTATGCCTTCTGCCCTAAAAACGGTACCTTTGCAACCATTTTTCGACCTATTGTTTCAACAATGGTATCAAGTCCGAACGACATTACGTTTATGCATTTTTCGCCGTTGTAGTCAATGAGGTCAATCGGCTTGACCTCATAACTGATTTCGCCGCCGAAAAGACCGAATTTTTCGATTATATCATCGAGTTTGATGTCCTTCGTGCCGTAAACTTTTTTGGCAAAGTCGTTGCCTGTGCCGAACGGCAAAAGCATCATCGGAGTTTCGGTATGAGCAAGTCCGTTTGCAACCTCGTGAACGGTGCCGTCGCCACCGCAGGCTACAACAACGCAGTCCTTACCGAACTCAGCGGCATACTGAGATGCAATATTTTGTGCGTCGCCCTGAGCCTGAGTTTCCTCTATAATCATTTCGTGGTCGTTATGGCGAAAGGCATTTTTTATTCTTTTAAAAATTAATGCTTTATCCTCGTTACCCGCTATAGGGTTAACAATAAATACGAATTTCATAACACTTCTCTTTTCATACAAGTCCTTTTATCAGATAACCTGAGTTCCGCCTACAGGACGGATAATAAGCACGTAGCACTTATCCTTACCGAACACACTTTCAATAGTGGTTTTGTATGTATCGAGAAGGTCGTTTGGAACAAACGCCTGAATTGTGCCTGCAAATCCGCCGCCGTGTACTCTCCACGCACCTCTGCCCTTGAGAATTTCTTCGCTTACTGCGAGAGCGAGCGAGAGCTTCTGTTCTGTCGGATTTTTTGGTGTGTAAACGTTCTGATTGAGTTCAAATGAGGATTTGCCCGACTCAAGAATAATCTGCTTAAAACCTTCAAAATCACCGTTTTCAAGGCATTTTACAGCCTTGTCAACTCGTTTGTTTTCGTTATAAAAATGGATTGCACGCAGGATTGCCCTGTCGTTGACTTTGCCCGTGAGTTCGGGAATAGCGGCAAAGAATTCCTCGTAAGGAATCTCACGAAGGACGTTCTTGCCCATCGCTTTGGCAACAGCCTCCATCTCGCCTCTTACAGCGGCGTAATCGTCGGTGAGGTCAGAGTGGTTTCCACCCGTGTCAACAATGCAAAGCGAGTGGCCCGACTTTGAAAAATCAAAGTCAACCTTCTTTATAACAGGGTTTTCGGTTGATTCAAAATCAATTGTTACAAATGTGCCGACTGACGCAGCCATCTGGTCAAGAAGTCCGCAAGGTTTACCAAAGAATACATTTTCGCTGTACTGTGCAACCTTTGCAATATCAACGGCACTGATTTTGCCGTCGTTGAACATATATGAAATTACGGAGCCGAGAAGTACTTCAAACGCTGCCGAGGACGAAAGTCCTGAGCCGCCCATAACGTCGCTTGTTGTGTATGCGTCAAAGCCTTTCACTTCAAAGCCAAGGTTTTTAATACCCGCTGCAACGCCCTGAACAAGCGAGGTTGAGTCGCCGTATCTGCTCTCGTCAGGCTCAAGGTCAGAGAGGTCAACAACATTCATCTTATGACCCTTTGACTTAACACGGATAACACCCTCGTTATTTTCGCTTACAACTGCGATTGCGTCCAGATTGATTGACGCTGCAAGCACCTTGCCGTTGTTGTGGTCGGTGTGATTGCCGCACACTTCGGTTCTTCCGGGTGCCGACATAATGCTGACCTCACGGTCAAAACCAAAAAGTTCTCCGAACTCGCTGAGAGTTCTTGTGTAACGGGGTTTCTGCTCACTTACAAAGCCATCCGTTACATAAACCGCTTTTAAGTTTTCGTCAAACCGTCCGTTTTCGATAGCTGCGATTAATTCTTTTACTTTCATAATGCTCTCCTGTAATTTATAATACAATTTTATATTTTTCTTTCTGGCTGTAAATCAACAGTGTCTGCGTCATCTGGTTTGATTTAATGCCATAAAATACGTTGAAAATCAGACTTGTAAAGCCTGTGAACGCCACCAATACAATCAGCAGCGAAATGAATTGCGTTGAGAACGGATTTGCAAACGCTGCACCGAGTTTGGTGTAAATATACAGCCTTGGTGCAAAGCCGAGAATACTCAGCGACAGATAATAAATAAGGTCGTAGTGCATTGAGCCGTAATACTTTGAAACCATACCCAGCGGTATTGCAGGTACAAGGCGGGTAACCGACAGAATATACGGATTTCCCGTTCCTTTGAACTGAATCAAATCCCGTACAAAGTGAAGTTTTTTAATATTGAGAATCATTCCTGCCCAGCCGCCGCCGATGAACATTCCCTCAAAATACTTTACTGCGAAGAAAAACAGTGTAAAAACAACATTCAGCAACAAAGCCGTTTGAAGCGGAAAGACGGCACCCGATATTGCACAAAGCACACTCATCGGAATTGGCAGTTGACACTTTGCAATATACAGAGCAAAAATACATATAAGTATTTCACGCTCTGTGTCAAGACGTGCAACAGCGGTATCAATTTTTCTTAGCCAGTTTGTAACGGCTATAAACCTTGCTTCAAGGCTGTCGTTATAAATCAGCACAAGCACCAGTGCAACAAGAACGGCTGTAGTAATCAAAAATATCATAGCCGAAATAAAGTTGGTGCGATGGCGTTTTGTTCTTTGCATAAAACACTAATCCTTAATTTCGTGATAGTTGCCGAGGAAGGTAAACTCTTCAAGTTCGTCGGAAAGTGCACACAGCAAATCAAGAGTTGCGTCGTCGTACACCTTGCCAAGAACGTCGGCATAAAAGAAATAGTCGAATTTTCCGTTTGCAACAGGTCTTGACTCGAGTTTTGTAAGGTTAAGCCCCGTCATTGAAAATCTGCCGAGAACTCTGTAAAGCGAACCTGTTGTATGCGGTGCAGAAAAAATAAGCGATATTTTTTCTGCGTCGTTGTCTATTACCAATTCCTTTGATATTACAATAAATCTTGTGGTGTTGTTTGATATGTTCTGAATTCCTCGGCGAAGTATTTTAAGCCCGTACTTCTTTGCTGCGGAGACCGAACAGATAGCACCTATATTGTTTCTTTTGCTTTCGCTTACATACTGTGCAGCGGCAGCGGTGTTGGTGTAGGTTACACCCGTAAAGTCAAAACTCTTTAAGAAGATGTTACACTGCGAGAGTGCCTGCGGATGTGAATAAACTTCATCAATTTTTTCAAATTTGGTGTCTTCCTTTGCACAAAGGCAGTGTTCAATTTTAAGATCGCACGCACCTATAACATAAAAGCGGTACTTCATAATAAGGTCGTACGATTCGTGAACCGAACCTGCGGTTGAGTTTTCAACAGGGATAATACCGTAGCGAGCCTTACCCTTGTTTACTGCCTCAAACACATCCTCAAACTGCTTATAAAACTTAATCTCGGTATCGGGGAAAAGTCTTTCGCCGGCTATACCGCTGTAAGCTCCTTCAACACCCTGGCACGCAATCGGCATACCGTCAGAGCTCAGATGTTCCTCTTTGCGTGCGTTTTCCACGAGGTTGCGAAGTTCCTGACCGCCGCCGATAATCTTATGCTGCAACGCTCTTGAAGCATCCATAGTGGCAGAGAAAATAGTTTTTATCGCCTCGCCCTGTTCGCCGCATTTTTCTGCAACGCTGTCGAGTATCTGCTGTTCCCTCTCCTGATTAAGCACGGGAATATTATGCTCAACTTTATACTTTGCAACATCCTTTGCTATATCCATACGCCTCATAAGAAGCGGGATTAACTGTTCGTCAACTTCGTCTATCTGATTTCTTAAAGAAAGTAAATCCATTTATTTTTGTATCCTTAATATTTTATTCCGAAATAATGTCCAAAATACCAAGTGCAACCGCACTTTCAACAACGGGTACCGCCCTTGGCAGAATACACGGGTCGTGCCTGCCTTTTATTTCAAGCGTGGTATTTTGCATAGTATTGAGATTTACGCTGTTTTGCGGTGATGCAATTGAGGGCGTAGGCTTTATTGCAACTGAAAGCACAATCGGAGCTCCGCTTGTCATTCCGCCGAGCACACCGCCGTTGTTGTTGGAAGTAAGACAGACTTTGCCGTCTTTGATTTCGTAGCCGTCGTTAACCTGCTTTGCGTTTGCCGAGGCAAAGTCAAAACCAAGTCCGAACTGCACGCCCTTAACTGCAGGAATACCAAACAGTATTTGTGAGAGCCTGCCCTCAACGGTATCGAAAATATTGCCGCCCACACCTGTTGGCAAACCGACTGCAGCACATTCTATAATGCCGCCTACGCTGTTGAGGTCGAGCCTGTATTTTTCGACTTCGTCACGCATTTTCTGCTCAACCGCATCGTCTGTAACAGCAAACTGCTTTGAGCTGAGCGTAACAAGTTGCTCGGCGGTAACGCCGTTTTTGTCAAAAGGTACATCGCATACAGAACCAATCTGAAGTATATGAGCACCGACTGTAATGCCTTTACTTTCGAGTATCTGCTTTGCAATTGCACCTGCAAATACCATAGGTGCTGTAAGCCTTGCACTGAAGTGTCCGCCGCCACGGACATCGTTGTGTCCGCCGAATTTTACCCAGGCGGGATAATCGCTGTGCGACGGGCGAGGTACAGTCATAATATTGCTGTAGTCACCGCTTTTAGTGTTTGTATTTTTAATAATCATAGCAAGCGGAGCACCCGTTGTGGTACCGTCAATTACGCCCGAAAGAATATGGGGCACATCATTTTCAAGCCGTGGTGTGGACGTTTTATCCTTACCGGGAGCACGTCTTGCCATTTCTGCATATATTCTGTTAAAATCAAGTTTAACGCCGCTCGGCAGTCCGTCGATAACGCAACCGATTGCCTCGCCGTGACTTTCGCCGAACACGGAAAGTATTATATTTTTACCTGTCACTGATGACATTTGCCATTCCTCCTAAACGGTTGTAATCATCAAAAAACTGTGGGTACGATTTATTAATGCTTTCGCTGTCTGTAATAGTGGTAGTGCCTTGTGCAAACAGCCCCGCAACAGAAAAAGCCATTACAATTCTGTGGTCGTTGTAGCCGCACAGGTCGCCGCCGCAAACACGTGAGCCTTCAATAATCATACCGTCGGGCGTTTCGCTGACCGGCACTCCCATTTTTCTGAGGTTGGTAACAACGCTTTCTATTCTGTCGCTTTCCTTGAACCTAAGACGCTCAGCACCGCTGATAACGGTTTTGCCTTTTGCAAACGCAGCCGTCACCGCAATTGACGGCACCATATCGGGAATATCCTTTGCGTCAATGTTTACGCCGCAAAGTTCTGATTTTTCGGCACGCACGCCGCAGTCGGTAACTGTTATTTTTGCACCGAATTTTTTAAGTACGTTTACTATTTCTTTGTCGCCCTGCGTACTGCCGAGGTCAAGTCCGCACACCGTGATGTCGCCGCCGATTGCACCTGCAGAAAGAAAAAACGCAGCCTGCGACCAGTCGCCTTCAACAGTGAAGTCCTGAACTTTATACTTCTGGTTGCCTTTAATAAAGTAACCCTTTTCACTTTCGTCTACTGTTACGCCATAGCTTTTTAGCACGGCGACTGTCATATCAACATACGGTTTGCTCTGAAGCGGTGTGGTAAGCACAATTTCGCTGTCGCCGTCGAGTATCGGAAGTGCAAGCAGAAGTCCCGTGACGTACTGCGAGCTTACGTCGCCTGCGAGTTCATACCGTCCGCTTTTAAGCTGTCCGCTGATTTTAAGAGGAAGTCCGCCTTCGCTCTCACACTTTACACCGTGCCCTGGCAGAAGACTAAGATAGTCGCCTATCGGTCGCTGCGGAAGTTTACCGCTGCCCGTAAATGTTATCTCTCTGCCGAGTGCGGCAGCAACAGGAATCATAAATCTGAGCGTTGAGCCTGACTCAATACAGTCGCAGAACTCTTTGTTGTTTTTTACAGCGTCGATTGCACCGAGTGTTGCGTGCATATCGTTTGACTCGACAATTGGTTTAACGCTTCCGCCGCCTGCAAGAAACGAACAAATCAACGCCCTGTGTGCTGCTGATTTTGAAGCCGGAACCGTTACGCTGCCGCTGAGTATTGAGTTTTGAATTTTAACCAAACTCATTTTAAACTCCGAAAAATTCTGGGATATCCTCGTTATTTATCGGGTTAATGAACCCTTTTCCAATCTCGCTGATAAACACAAACTTTACGCCCGTTCCCGTACGCTTTTTGTCTGCGTTCATAGCCGTAATTATATCTTTTAAACTGTTAGTATCGCTGACGGGAAGATTGTACTTTTTAAGCACATCGGCAATTCTTTTTGCAGTGCCGATTTTGGTAAGCCCGTTGTTTTCAGCCGCCTTTGACACAAGCACCATACCTATGCCGACTGCCTCGCCGTGCGATATTGTTGTGAAGTTGTGCAGTTTTTCAATTGCGTGACCTGCGGTGTGTCCGAAATTCAAGAGTGCTCTTTCGCCGTGTTCCTTCTCGTCACGCTCCACAACGCCTGCCTTGAGGCTGACGCACTCAAAAATGATGTCGTCTATAATATCATCTGCGTTTTCATCTGCGATTTTGTCAAACAGACTCTTACTTTTAATGCAGCCCATTTTAATTGCCTCTGCCATTCCATCGGCAAAAAAGTGGGGAGTAAGAGTGTTGAGCGTGTTGCTGTCTATCAAAACGAGTGCAGGCTGGTGAAACGCTCCGCAAAGGTTTTTTCCGGTCGGTAAATCTACTGCAGTTTTGCCGCCTACCGAGGAGTCCACCTGTGCAAGAAGCGATGTGGGAATTTGCACAAAATCAATGCCACGCAGATATATTGCTGCGGCAAACCCTGTCATATCGCCGCAGACTCCGCCGCCGAGTGCAACCGCAAGGTCGCCTCTTGTGAGTTCGTTTTGCGACATAAACTCTACCATTTTAATTACAGTATCTGTTGTTTTTGACTGCTCGCCTGCTTCATAAATATAGGTAAAGACATCGTAGCCTTCGTTTTCGAGCGATGATTTTACAGTGTTACCGTAAATAGGGTAAACATTTGTATCGCTTACAAGGCACACTTTTTTGCAGGGCTTGACAGCCTTGATGTATTTTCCGCAGGAAGAGATAAGCCCTTTTTCAATTAATATGTCGTAGCCGCCTGCGACGTTTACTCTGAGTTTTTTCATCAGCCGATTTCTTCCTTAATCTTATTGCCCTTTTTCATAAGTTCGGTAAGGGCTTCGCCGTCGCCGTTAACAATGTTGTATTTAAACCGCATAAGATTTGACACAAGGTCGTCAATTTCTCTTACAAGCGGCTCTTTATTATCGAGAAAAAGCTGGGTCCACATATCTGCGTTAATTCGGGCAACACGGCTTACGTCACGGTATGAGCCGGCAGAATAACCTGCGTGCATAGGAGCAAGCGGCGAGAGAACGTACGAGCAAGCAAGCACGTGAGCAATCTGCGAAGTAAACGCAATCATCTCGTCGTGGTGTTCGGGTGTAGTAACAACCGTGCGTTTGAATCCCATATCTTCGGCAAGACCTACAAGTGCGTCTGTTTTGTTACGTGGGGTATTCTCGTACGGCGTGCAGATAAAGCTTGCATTGTCAAAGAGGTTGTCGAGACTGTTATCGTAGCCGCCGACTTCCCGTCCTGCCATCGGGTGTGCACCGATGAAGTAGAAGTTCAGGTCTTTCTGCTGACCCATTTCGGTGCAGATTTTTGTTTTAATACCGCAGGAATCAGTAACAATACTGTCTTTTTTAAAACTATTTTTATGTTCAAGAATAAACGGCACAATGGCGTCGGGATAAAAATTAACAAATGTGATGTCAGCATCAGCGATAAGTTCATCAATATCGCCTGTGCGGTCAATAGTGCCGTCACGAAGTGCTTTTTGCGTAACAGATTCTGTTCTGTTCCAGCCAAGCACAGTATGTTTTGTATTCTTTTTAACGGTCTTGGCAAGGCTTGCACCTATAAGACCGAGTCCGCAAATTAAAATGTTCATAGTCCTCTCCGAAACAATTTATAAATTTCCACTGTATATAATAATATATAAATTATAATAAGTCAAATTAAAAAAGAATAATGTTACACTTATTTAATAAAAAGCTCCGCAAGGTTCACACCTTGGGGCGGCCGTCATAAAGAAGGTTAGGTTTTGGCTTTATCCTTTTGCCCCTAACGACATAAAAGTATTTTGCCAAAACTGCTTCGCACCCAAAAATGAGCATATTTTTTGTCAGAACAAAGCATAAAATCACCAT
>SVQF01000055.1 GCA_015065445.1 Oscillospiraceae bacterium
CGAGGTGCGGTAACGAAGGTTAGTCCAAAAATCTCATCTTTTCCGCCATAACTGCTTCAAAAAGTCCATTAGGTCGCCAGCCCAAATGGACTTTTGTTCATTGTTATGACAAAAAATCTGTTGATTTTGGATGCAAAGCAGTTTTGACAAAGTATTTTTAGGCTATAAGGCAATAATAAAATCCGCTGCATACTTGCCGTATTCAGCGGATTTTTTGTTGTTTTAGAGTCAAAAAGACAAAGTCAAAACCTATCTTCGTTATCGCACCTCGCCTTATGTGACACCGTTATTTTATTTTACCAATAAATTAGCGTTACTCATTAAAACATCTACTGCCTCTTTACCGCACTTTTTGATTATGGCGTTTATGCCGTCCTCATACTCAGGCGGGCGGGAAGTCAGATTGTGTGCGTCAGAGCCGATAAGCAGTACTCTTCCTGTTTCAAGATACTTAAACAGTTTTTTTCTTATGCCACGGGGAGCGTCTGCAAACGTGCTTATATTCACCTGCGGAAGACAGCCCATCTCAATCAAATCGTCAAGTTTATACTTATCTTCCATAAGTGCTCTGTAACGCTCAATGTGAGCAAGCACGGGGCGAACTCCGTAGTCGCAGTACAGATTCATCAGCCTGTCGTACTCACCCTCGCCGAACGGCGATGAAAACGGATGCTCAATCAGAACATAGTTTGAATTTGCAATCCTCAAATCGTCTATGTTGTCGTTGTTGAATAAATACGGGCTTATATAAACCTCTGCAGCAGGGTATAGCGTAGGATAACCTGACGGAAGTTCGTTCATAAGTGCATTAAACGCTCTGTCTCTTCGCCTCAGAAAATCGTCAAGAGAAATGGTGTCGGAATAGTAGTGCGGAGTAAGCACTATTTTTTTTGCACCCTGTTCCTTGAGCCGCTCAATCATTCTGAGACTTGTTTCAATGTCCTGCGAGCCGTCATCAATCCCCGGGATGATGTGGCAATGCATTTCCACAAGATTGTCAATATACATAAATCAGCTTAATCCTTGGGGTTGTAATGTTTGTCGTTAAGCAGTGATTCGTTACTGAGGTTGCTTGGCGGATTCATATATGACGAGTAGTTGCTGTCGTAGTTTGAGTTGGACAGGTTAGTTCCGCCACCGTAAACACCGTAGCTTCCGTAACCGCCATAGCCGCCGTAACCGCCGTAGCCGCCGTAGCCATAGCCACCGTAACCGCCGTAGCCACCATAGCCGCCATAGCCACCGTACGAATAACCGTATCTGCCGTAGCCGTATCTGCCGTAGCCGTAACGTCTGTAACCCGAATACTTGTACTTGCCTGTAGAAGTCGGCTCAACAAAGTTAATGATAAAGCCGATAATCTTGGCGTCAATAAATTCGAGTGCCGAAATAGTTCTTTCAATTTCGGGATGAGTTGACTGGTTGTATCTTACAACAAGCACTACGCCGTCCGAATCTTTAATCAGCGGCAGTGCGTCCGATACAATATTAACAGGCGGTGTATCAATGATGATATAGTCAAAATCGTTGCCGATTTCTCTTAAAAAGTTTTCCATCGGCTCACTGCCGAGGAGTTCGGCAGGGTTTGGCGGAATAGTACCCGAACAGATGATAGAAAGATTTTCAAATTCTGTGGGGTGAATAACTTCAAATAAATCTACCTTGTCGCTCTGAGTGTTGAAAACGCTTGAACCAAGGTAGTTTGTGAGTCCGGGTGCGTTTGGAATAGAGAAGTAGTGGTGAATTTTCGGTTTACGAAGGTCGGCGTCAATAAGCAGAACCTTCTGACCTGCCTGTGCAAATGTGATTGCAAGGTTAATGGTCGTTGTGGTTTTACCTTCACCTGCAACAGAGGATGTAACAACAATCGTTTTGCATCCTTTTTTCATAACAGAGAACATAATGTTGGCTCTGATACTCTTGTATGCTTCCTCAACCTTAAACTTTGTAGAAGGGCTCATATCGAGATTCTGAATTAACACTCTCTGCGAATTCTGATTTCGGAGCTGACGACGTTTCTTTTCTTTTGCCATTATTTGTCCTCTCCCTTCTTTGAAGTTGTAGATGTTATGGTCTGTATAGCATTGTTCCTTGCCTCAAAACTCGGGATAGAGCCGAGTACAGGAATATTATACTTGTCGGTAAGTTCATCGCTCGAACGTACTCTTACATCAAACAGTGTACGAAGAACTACATATGCACCGGCAAGGAGAAGACCTGCCGCACCGCCGATTGCACACTTTTTAGGATAGCCCTTGCTTTCGGCAGCACCTGCCTGAATAGCTTTGTCGGCAACGGTTGCTTTAACAAGACCGTCGTTCTTTGTTGTCATATATTTTGGTATGGATGTTTCGAGCTGGCGTGCAATATTATATGAGAGCTCGCTGCTGTCTGTGGTAACAGTTACCTTAAACATAGCGGTATCTTCAACAGATTCCAGAGTCAGTGCTCCTCTGATTGTACCTGCACTGTAACCTGACCCGTACTGGTTGTTAAGGTCGTCGGCAACAGTCTGGTAGAATTCGTTTGTAGACATAAGCTCAATGTATGTTGCCATCATATGCTGAACATAATTCATCTTGCTTGTGTTACTGATTCTGTTTTCAGCATTGTTGTTTCCGTTTGACTGGTCGTCCATTTCGTCACGGTTGTCAACTGCCTGTGCGAGATAAAGTACGTTTGAAGAGTATGTCTGTGTGGTGAAGTGGTCGGTGTAAACATAACCGAGCAGTACACCGATAAGCAAAAATACTACCAGCAGTTTCCACCTTCCGAGCAAAGCAAACAGTATTTTCTGAACATTAGCATCGATATTCATAAAAAAACCTCGTTTATTGTAATATAGTCTAAATTATATAATACTTTATTGTTTAGTTTTTGTCAATATTATTTAATTATATAAAACTGTAAAAAATTATAACTTTCTTATTCGATGCCTGAAAGTCTGAAAGTATTATTCAAATAATACTTGATAAAAATGTAAAAAGCGGTATAATTAAAGAGTATTATCAGCAAAACATTTGCTACGGAGGAAAATTTATGGAGAAAAAAATCTACGGCAGTAATAATGAGCCGCTGAAAATTCAGTTTATCACCGACTTACACTATTACTCACGCAAAATCGGTACAGAGGGCAAGGCGTACGAAAACGCCGAGTCAAAAAGCCAGAAGGTTATTAAGGACAGCGACCTTGTAATCAAAGCTGGCTTTGATATGCTGTGCGAAGACGATTCTACAGACATTGTAGTTCTGTCCGGCGACACAACACGTGACGGCGAAATTGAATCGCACAAAGAGTTTATCGAAATGCTATATGACCTCAAAAAAAGAGGCAAGCGTGTGTACGTAATTACCGCTACTCACGACTACCGTGGCGGCGGTGTTGCACCGGGTTACGACGGCGACAATGTTATTGAAGTACCTGCAGTCGAGGACAGACACGACCTGTGGAAAATGTACTACGATTTCGGTCCGTCAGAGGCTATTGCAGTTCACGAAGACCAGATGTGCTATGTTGTTCAGCTCGCACCCGGCTACCGACTTTTTGCACTCAACGACGACACAAACGGCAAAGGCGAAAACGGCGGCGGCTCGGGCTATTCCGACGATTGTATGAAATGGATTATGGAACAGCTCAAGGACGCTCACGATAACGACCAGTACGTTATCGCAATGACTCATCACCCAATGGTTTCACCGTCACCGTTTTATTCAATAATCGGCAAGGGCGATATGCAGAGAAATCACGAAACTACCCGTGAAATCTTTGCCGACAACGGACTTCAGGTTATGCTCACGGGTCACACCCACGTTCACGATATAAGTTATATCACAACTCCAAAGGGCAACAGATTTTACGACATCGCCTGCGGTGCTATGATTGGTTGTCCGCCCGTTATGCGTAACGTTACAATTGACCCCAAGAATGCAAAGGTTGACGTCGAAACCGTTACAATCAAGGAAGTTCCGGGCCTTGACACGGGCGGCAAGCCGTTTGACGAGTATATGAAGGGCTTTTTCTTTGGTATGATAGGCGGTGTAATTGATGCACTTGCCAACGATTACGACCGTTTTATCGAAACTGCACCTT
This sequence comes from Oscillospiraceae bacterium, assembly GCA_015065445.1. Classification (GTDB taxonomy): domain Bacteria; phylum Bacillota; class Clostridia; order Oscillospirales; family Acutalibacteraceae; genus Eubacterium_R. Next base: position 4,091 of record SVQF01000055.1, read on the forward strand.
CGTTCTCAATAAGCAAAGAAAAGGCTCGCAAACTCAAGCCTGCACTTCATCCGCTCGGCAAATTCCTCAACAGACTTACATTCAAGAAAATCTGGAGGCTCTGCAAAAAAGAGAGCGGACTCAAAAAGGCGGATATTGAGGATATCAAGGACAACAAGGTTGTTGATTTTATTCTCGAACTTGTACAGAATCTTTACTGCGGCGACTCGCCTTACGGTCCCGATACAAGAGAGTATAAACTCACCTGCGGTTTTCTTAATGTAATCGATTCGTTCCTGAATACAATTCATATGCCGATAGGCAAATTCCTCAAAGGTGCAAAGAGCGTGCGTTCGCTTGTTGAACCGCTGCTGTGGAATTCGGGCTACTGCGACGCAGAGGCAACGCTCCCGCTTTATCCTGTATTTGACGACGAAAATCCGGCACCTGCAGAGATGTTTGAAGAAAAGAAGTTTGACGACCCTGTTAAGCCGAGTAAAAAAGGCCCTGCAATCCTCTGCTGCCTTATTCTCGCAGTGCTTGTGCTGCTTGCTGTTGTTATCGGTATTATCGCACTTATCGTTATCGGTATCATCAAACTTGTTAAGTTTGCAGCAGGCAAGGCAATCTTCGGCATACTTTTCGGTTAAAAAAGTTATTGCAAAGTAAGTTGTAACTTGCTATAATAAATATGTTAAACAAATTTTACATAATAAGGAGTAAAAATTATGGCAGATGAAAAGAAAAAGTTTTCTCTCGGCGGTATAGACAATGCCGCAGAAGAGAAAGGTTCACTCGCAAAGACTATTTGGCAGCTTGTTAAGTTCCTTGTTGTTTCAGGTCTTGTAACAATCATTCAGTTAGTTCTTGCAGCAGTATTACCGGTAGTTTGTGATCAAATTCACACATTGCTCCCTGAGTTCCTCAGAGGCATTTTCACACCTACAATGTTTACTGCAGGCTCAGAAGAGGCTCAAAAGTATGTAATCAACGGCGTAGTAACATGGGGTTATGTGCTTCCGTTCCTTCTTTCTAACCTTATAGCAAACATTTACGGTTTCTATCAGAACAAGAAGACAACATTCAAGTCTGACGCACCTTGGTACAACTTTGCAATCTATATTGTTTTACTTCTTGCACTCATCCTGTTCTCAACATGGATGCAGGGTGCAATTGTAAGTAAGGCATTAAAGTCAGAACCTACAAATGCATTTCTTCAGTTCATTACCAAAGAAACTGTTATTCGTCTGATTGCATCACTTATCGCAGGATTTGTTCAGATGGTAGTTCTTTTCCCGATGGAGAAGTTTGTACTCCTCAAGGAAAAGAAACCTGCAGAAGGCGAAGAAGCTGTAGCAGACGCAGAATAATTATTAAAGCAAAACGCCCGACACTGTCGGGCGTTTTTTTCTTTACTCTATACTGTTTTTAATATCACGCAGGACTTTTTTCTCTATTCTCGAAACATACGAGCGGCTGATGTTCAGCCTTTCTGCAACCTCTCTCTGAGTAAGCGGGGCGGTGTTACGCAGCCCGTAACGAAGAATTATTATCTCCCTCTCACGTTCGTCGTCCATATTGTTAATGTACTTTGCCACCGCCTGCCACTGCGTCTTTTTTTCAAGGTCTTCAGCCATGTTGCCGCCGTCGCTCAGCGTGTCCTCAATCGTGAGCGGGTTGCCGTCTTTGTCGGTCTCTATCGTGTCGGACAGCAGCATATCGCCGCTTTGCTTTTTGATTTTGCGAAAGTGCATAAGTATCTCGTTTTCGATGCATCTCGACGCATATGTGGCAAGGCGTGTGTTTTTTGTGTAGTCAAACGAATCAATCGCCTTGATAAGACCGATTGTGCCTATCGAAATCAAGTCTTCGCTGTCGTTCGTCTTGGCGTAATACTTTTTAATTATGTGGCTCACAAGCCGCAGATTATGCTCAATCAGAATTCCTCTTGCGTTTTTGTCGCCGCTTGCCATTTTTTCAAGATACATCCTTTCATCTTTTGCACTGAGCGGCTTTGGAAAAGACGAGGTGTTCTGAATGTGCAGTATAAAGTACAGAATATTTGCACTTAAAAATGATAGTAAAGCAGAAAACATTTTCATCACCATTTAATTATACGGCGTTGCTTTTTGCTATATACTTTATTTTTTCAGCCTTATGTGTTATACTAACAATAATATCTTACGGAGGCGATACTATGATTTATCAGCTGCGTGAAAAGTTAACGCCCATAACAATTGACGAAATCAGCGACGAATATATAACCGCTGCGTATATAAACGCCGAAGAACTGCGTGAAATCGGACTTCGCTACGGTTTTGCACGCTCAACCATCGCTGCGTGCCAGGAAGCAAGCGGACACTTCCGTTCGGGCGTTGAGGTCTACGACGACTACACTTTTACAGAACTGAGAATTGTAAATCAGAACAACCTCAGCTCAACGCAGGACAGCGTCGCTCTTTATATAATGAAAAATATGATTATTGTTGTGGATGTAGAGGATTACGACTCCTCAACAAAAGAAAAATTTATGGCTGCGGTTAACCGCTATTCTTACTCCGCAGTAACGCTCGAAAAAGTAATCTACGGTTTCTTCGACGCACTCATTTCAAAAGACTTTAAGTTTATAGAGGATTTGGGTAACGAAATCACCGAACTTGAAGAGTATGTAATCAAAGGCAGTGCGGACGAGGACTTTAACCTTCACCTTCTTCAGATAAAAAAAGAACTCCTTTCAATGCATAATTACTACGAGCAACTGCTCGATATTACCGACGCAATCGAGGAGAACGAAAACGAACTTTTTGCCGACGGGGATTTGTGGTACATCGCAAACCTCGGTCAGAAAATAGTTAGACTAAAAGAGGACGCCGACTCACTTTCGGCGTCGGTTACGCATCTTCAGGACGCTTACTCTGCGTCCCTCGATTTAAAACTCAACAACACAATGAAATTCTTTACCGCCATTACAAGCATATTTTTCCCGCTTACGCTTATCGCAGGATGGTACGGTATGAACTTTAAATATATGCCTGAGTTTGACTGGAAGTACGGCTATATTTTTGTAATTGCACTTTCTGTCTGCGTTGTTGCAGGGCTCACAGTTATAGCAAAAAAGAAAAAGTGGTTTTAATATGAGCTGCAAGTACTACAAAAAATGCAGCGGCTGTCAACTTCAGAATCTTGAGTATGACGAGCAGCTGCGATACAAACAAAAGCAGGCAAACACTCTGCTTTCAAAATACGGCAGAGTCGAAAAGATAGTGCCTATGAAAAACCCCTTGCACTACCGTAACAAAGTGCAGAAGATGTTTTTTTACGACTTTAAAAAGAAAAAACTTGTTTCGGGCATTTACCAAAGCACAACTCACAGAGTGGTACCTGCAAAACATTGTATGATTGAAGACGAGGCGGCTCAGGACATAGCAAACAGCATTACAAAACTCCTTGTCTCGTTCAAAATCAAAGCGTTTGACGAACGCACGGGCAGGGGAACGGTCCGCCACGTGCTTGTTCGTACGGGATTTACAAGCGGCGAAATTATGGTAGTGCTTGTAACCGCTACCCCGAGTTTTCCGTCAAAGGCGAATTTTGTTAAAGCACTGCTGTATGAACAGCCCGAAATCACAACTGTTGTGCATAATGTCAACCCCGACGGTATGAATCTTACGCTCGGGTTAAGAAGTGAAGTATTATTCGGCAAAGGATATATCGAGGACGAACTCTGCGGATGCATATTTCGTATTTCGCCCGCCTCGTTTTATCAGGTGAATCCTGTGCAGACAGAAAATCTGTATGCCGCTGCGGTTGACTGTGCAGAACTCACAGGCTGCGAAAAACTGCTTGACGCTTATTGCGGAACGGGTACTATCGGTATAATCGCTGCAAAGTCTGCCGGCAGTGTGTTCGGCGTGGAACTCAACCCCGACGCAGTGCGTGACGCAGTAAAAAACGCAGAGCGAAACAATGTAAAAAACATACGTTTTGAGTGCGGCGACGCAGGGGATTATATAACTGAATTTTCAAGTGCGGGCGAAAAGTTTGACGTTGTTATGATGGACCCGCCACGTGCAGGTGCGACTGTGCGTTTTCTCAAGTCGCTGTGCAAAATGAAACCCAAAAGAATTGTGTACATATCCTGTAATCCCAAAACCCTTGCACGTGATTTGAACTTTCTCACTACCCACGGCTACCGCACGCAAAAAATCCAGCCTTTCGATATGTTCCCTTATACAAAACATATAGAAACGGTGGTAAGCCTTGTTAAAAAATAATCAACACATAACAAACATAAGTCTATCAAAATGCCGCAAATTTGACCTTTTGTCAGATTTGTGGTATAATTTTTGTCGATTTTGAAAGGAGGCGGATTGTGTGAAAAAAGTTGTATCCGTTTTTCTCGCTGTGCTGCTGATGATTACATCATCCATGCTTGCACCTGTAAGTGCATATTCCGCATCTAAAATGTATGCCGAGGACAAGCTCATCGAGATTCAGAAAACCACGGGCTTTATTCACGGCAAAACAGCAATTGTCACAGGCAACTGCTATCTGTTTGTTTCAAAAGTCTGCGAAAAACTGTACGGCGTTAAGTACGACGGCGAAGGTCTTTACGGCAATTACCGGGCAAAGCATCTCACAGGTAATTACTACACAGTTGACACTTACACAACCACCCATACATCACCTACTTCGGCAGATGTTGAAAATATAATTTCTTTCTTTACCAAAACTGCAGCCCCGGGCGACATTGTACACTACGGTGCGTACACAACAGGCACTTCAAATTCGAGTACGCACACATTTATGATTAGCAGTATTGATAACGAAAAAATGGGTATCTACCACGCAAATTACCAGACTGTTGACTGCGGCAGAGATACCTGCCACGTCGATTATATTTACTGGGACAGCCTGCGTAAAAGCCCCACTAAAAATGTGCTTACAAGCAGCGGCTCGCTTTATTCAATGAACGCCCTGTTTTATAATAAAATGAAAAGCACGGGACTTGGCATTTCAATAAACAGATACACCAATTACGAAAGTAAATACTATCTTGTCGGTGCGTCCGTTCCAATGGTTTCGCTGTCTCGCAGCGGCTCGTATTCTGTAAAAGTTTCGTGGGACGAAATCATCGGTGCAACAAAGTATCAGGTGCAGTACAAGCTTTCAAACGCAACTGAATATACAAATGCAACAACAAGTTGCACCGCACTGAGCTATAATATAGAAAATCTCGAAATCGGCAAACTCTACTCGTTCAGAGTGCGTGCGTACGCCGGCAAAAGCTGGATGGGCTGGAGCGACGAAAAAAGCGGCAGAGTCCTGCCGCCTACAGTTTCGAGCGTTACGTTCACACTCAAATCCAACGGACTCTATATGAAGTGGGCGAAACGCAGCGACATCAGCGGCGTAAGAGTTTACCGCAGCGACAGCGAAAGCGGTACGTACGACCTTGTGCGTGATATTACCGACACTTCAATATGCACGCTGCTCGACAAAAAAGTAGATTACGGCAAAGATTATTATTATAAGTTTGAACGCTATTTAGACGTTGACGGCACAACATACAAAACACTTTCGCCTGCTAAGAAAGCGGCTTATACGCTTGAAGAACCAAGCGTTACGTACACAAACACAAGCACCACGAGTGCCGATTTTTCACTCAAGGCAAACGGCACGTCCGACAAGTTTGTTTACTATGTAACCGACGCAAACGGTAAAACAATCGTAAGTTCAAAAGAAACCGACAGCAGCGACATCAGCATTACGTCGCTCGGCTCGTGCAAGGCTTACCGCTTTTACGCAGCACAAAAAACTGCAGTAGGCACGGGCGATTATACAAAGGTCGCATTCCGTGCTCTGCCCGCAAAGGTAAGCGGAGTAAAAGCTGCAAACGTTACAACGGGTATTAAGGTGTCTTTTAAGGGTCAGGATGATGCGACCGCTTACGCCGTTTATCGCAGCAGCGAAAAGGACGGTGAGTACGACAAAATCGCAGACCTTGACGGCAGCGACAATACTTCGTATACAGACAAAAATGTTAAGTATAACACTCCGTACTACTACAAAGTCAGTGCGGCAGGCGTACTGTCGGAAAAACTTTTTTACGGTGAACTCAGTGATGCAGCGACGGGCAAAAACACCGTAGGCAAAGTCGATACTATAAAGGTAATCGTCAGAACTCCTGCTTCGTTTACCGTTAAGTGGAACGAGGCTAAAAACGCCACAAAATACACCCTTCAGTACAAGCAGAGGGGCGGCAGCAAATGGATTACCGTCGGCACCGTAAACGGCAACGCCAAGGTTGTAGCAGGGCTTAAACTCGGTTATGAATATCTTTTCAGAGTGAGGGCGGCAAATACAATCGGTGCGGGCGTTTGGTCGTCGGCAGTAAGCAGAAAAACCGTTGTACCAAAGCCCGAAACGCCTACTGCAAAACTTGTTACAACAGGCGTGCGTGTGTTCTGGAATAATCAGAGTTACGCAACGGGATACAAGATATATCGCAGCACTTCAAAAACAGGTAAGTATTCGCTTGTAAAAACCGTTAAAAACAATACTTCTTCGGCGTGGACGGATACCTCTGCCGCATACGGCAAGGGTTACTATTACAAGGTGCAGTGCTACAAAACCGCAGGCGGCAAGACTTACAACAGTTCGCAGTCCGACTGCGTATACAAAAAGTTCCGGCTTGCAACACCAAAGCTCACTGTTACCGCAGGTGAAAACTCTGCAGAAGTGAAGTGGAACAGGGTTGAAGGTGCAGAAAAATATATCCTTCAGTACAAAGTTGATAACGAAAGCTACAAGTCCGTTACGGTCAAAGAATGTGCAAAAACTGTCACTTCGCTTGAGTCGGGCAGAACTTATACCTTCCGTGCAAAAGCAGTGTCGGCAAAGGGCAGTTCGTCATACTGTACGGCACAAAGCGTAGAAATCTGAAAAAATTTTATACTTATCCTACAAAATTTTACAAGATTTGATAAAGTACTTGACAATAACAGGATTATTGTTTATAATAACGCCGATATTTGAAAAGGGTATCAAACCCCCACACTCGGAGGGAGGGAAATATAGTGAGTCAGGTTAAAGTAAAAGAAAATGAATCTCTTGACAGTGCTCTTCGCAGATTCAAGCGTCAGACTTCCCGTGACGGCATCATTCAGGAAGTCAGAAAAAGAGAGCATTACGAAAAGCCTTCAGTTGCTCGTAAAAAGAAGAGCGAAGCTGCTCGTAAGAGAAAGTATAAATAATAAAATGCACCCCTGTGGTGCATTTTTTATTTATATACTTTAAAGCTTCGCTCTTCTTTTTCAATCATCGGGGTCCCCGAAATGCGTAAGCATTTTGGGGAGAGGAGAAACATATGTAGTGATTGCCGGCATTTTGCGATGCAAAATGCATTAATCACGAAATATGTTTGGACGAAAGCTGCTCGTAAGAGAAAGTATAAATAAGAACCTGACTTGCGATACGCAAGTCAGAACCTTGTTGGCAACAGTTATTTAAGCCAAAAGCTTCGCTCTTGTTTTATTTGTACTAAAACCAAAATATTGACTTACTGACGATTTTAGATTAATATATAAGCGGTGATGATATGAAAATTTTGATTTTAAACGGACCGAATCTCAATATGACCGGGATTCGAAAAAAGGATGTTTACGGTGCCGAGACGCTTGACGACATTAACTCCGAACTTCGTGAGTACGGCGAGAGCAAGGGGGCGGATATGTTCTTTTATCAGTCCAATCACGAGGGCGAGATTATTGACGTTATACACAAGAGTATGGACAAGTACGACGGCGTTGTGATTAACGCAGGGGCGTACACGCATTACTCGTACGCAATCCGTGACGCAATCGAGTGCGTTAAGGACTACACGCCGTATGTAGAAGTGCATATGAGCGATATCCATTCACGTGAGGATTTCAGGCATAATTCCGTTATAACCGACGTTTGTGTAAAACAAATTTCGGGCTTTGGCAAAGATAGTTATAAAATGGGTATTGATTTATTAACCCAAATACTGTAAAATATATAAGAAAAAATTTAACTTATGATTACTTGGAGGTAAAATAATATGATTTCAGCAGGTGATTTCAGAAACGGCGTAACCTTTGAAGAGGACGGCAACGTTCTTCAGGTTATCGAGTTCCAGCACGTAAAACCCGGCAAGGGTGCTGCTTTTGTAAGAACAAAGACCAAGAACGTTATTACAGGTGCAGTTACAGAAAAGAGCTACAACCCTTCTGCTAAATACCCTACCGCTTATATTGAAAGAAGAAATATGCAGTATTCTTACAACGACGACGGTATGTATTACTTTATGGACAGCGAAACATTCGATATGATTCCTGTTGCAGAAAAGGACCTTCCCGATTCATTCCGTTTTGTTAAGGAAAACGAAGAGTGCAAGATTCTTTCCTACAAGGGTAACGTATTCGGTGTTGAACCGCCAACGTTCGTAACTCTTGAGATTACTCACACAGAGCCGGGCGTTAAGGGTAACACCGCAACAAACACACTCAAGCCTGCAACTGTTGAAACAGGTGCAGAAATCAGAGTTCCGCTCTTCATTAACGAAGGCGATATGATTCGCATTGATACCCGCACCTGCGAGTATATGGAAAGAGCATAAGTATAATTTGTATTTGGAGTGAATTATTATGGATACTGTAGAAAGCTTAGGTTATCTTAAAGGACTTATTGACGGACTTGACCTTGACGACGGCAAAAAAGAAACCAAGGTTTTTAAAGCAATTATCGAAGTTCTTGAAAATATGAACAGCGACATCGACGCTGCTTACGAGGATTTGGAAGATATGACCGAGCAGCTTGATGTTATCGACGAGGACCTTGCAGACCTCGAGGAGTATGTTTACGACGATGAAGATGACGACGAGTGGGACGATGACGAGTACGAGGAGTACGAAATCGAGTGTCCTAACTGCGGCGAAATCATCAGCGTTGACGAGGATACCGTTTTCAGCGGCGGAATCGAATGTCCTAACTGCGGCGAAAACCTTGAGTTTGAGGTTGAATTCGAGGACGAAGTTGAAGAGGACAACGAATAATCGTAAAATCAGAGGCACTTCCAATAAGGGAAGTGCCTTTTTGCTTTTTGCCAAATACTTTAATACTTGTAATTTATATATTATTATGCTATAATTCAAACTGTATAATTATATGGAGTGGTGTTTATGGCAAAAAAAGGATTAAAAAATTATTTACCTGTACTGTTACCGCTGATTGCGGCAATAGTAGTTGTAAGCGTGCTTGCAGTGTCGGGCAGGGTAGCAAACAAAACGGCTTCACCTACTCAGCAGGTCGTAACGCAGCAGGCGGCGTCACCTAAAGAAACCAAAGTGGCAGACGATGCCGAGGTCACCATCGTGGCAGTTGGCGACAACCTTATTCACAACACGCTTATCGACGCAGGCAGGCAGGACGACGGCTCGTATGATTTTACATCGTTTTACGAGAATATGAAGCCTTATATAGAATCTGCCGACATCGCCATTATCAATCAGGAAACAATGCTCGGCGGCAGCAGTTTTAAGTATGCGGGTTATCCTAATTTCAACTCC
>SVQF01000056.1 GCA_015065445.1 Oscillospiraceae bacterium
AAATAATTGAGGAAAGAAATATTATGGCTATTAAAGATTACGAATTCTGGTTTGTAGTGGGAACACAATTCCTCTACGGTGAAGATATTTTTGAAACAATTGACGCTCACTCAGCAGAGATGGCACAGGCTTGGTCCGACAACCTTTCGTGTAAAGTAGTCGCTAAGCCCTGCGTTAAAACATCTAAAGAAATTCTCGACATTATGCAGGCAGCAAACAACGACGAACACTGTGCGGGCGTTATCACCTGGATGCACACGTTCTCGCCGTCAAAGATGTGGATTGCAGGCTTTAACGCACTTAAAAAGCCCTTCCTCCACGTCAACACGCAGTACAACCGTGACATCCCGTGGGACGATATTGATATGGACTTTATGAACCTCAATCAGTCCGCACACGGCGACAGGGAGCACGGCTACATCACAGCACGTATGCGTATGAAACAAAAGGTTATCGCAGGTTACTGGAAGGACGAAGAGTTCCAGAAGAAGATGGACATCTGGATGCGTGCCGCAGTCGGTGCTATGGAGTCGAGAAAACTCCGTGTCCTGCGTATTTCGGACAATATGCGTAATGTTGCAGTTACAGACGGCGACAAGATTGAGGCACAGATTAAACTCGGCTGGCAGGTTGACCACTACGGCGTGGGCGACATCATTAAGATGGTTGACGCCGTTACCGAAGAGGAAATCGACGCTCAGATGGCTGAGTACGAACAGAATTATATTATGGACACCGACAACATCGACTCTGTCAGGTATCAGGCGAGAGAAGAGGTTGCACTCAAAAAGTTCCTTGTAAAAGAGGGCTTTGGTGCGTTCCACACAAACTTTGAGGACCTTCAGCAACTCCGTCAGCTCCCGGGTCTTGCAGCACAGGATCTTATGCGTCAGGGCTTCGGTTTCGGTGCAGAGGGCGACTGGAAAGTCGCAGCAATGACACGCCTTATGAAAAAAATGGCAGAAGGTATGGACGGCGGCACTGCGTTTATGGAGGACTACACCTACCACTTTGAACCGGGTAACGAAATGCTGCTCGGCTCACATATGCTCGAAGTATGTCCTACTATCGCAGGCGAAAAACCAAAAATCCAGGTGCATCACCTCGGCATCGGTGACAGAGAAGACCCCGCACGTCTTGTGTTCAAAGCACAGACAGGCGACGCAATAGTTGTTACCCTTGTTGATATGGGCGACAGACTGCGTATGATTGTTAACGACGTAGAGTGCAAAGAGCAGGTTAATCCAATGCCTAAACTTCCCGTTGCAGGCGTACTCTGGAAACCGCTGCCAAACCTTCAGACCTCGGCAGAGGCATGGATTTACGCAGGCGGAGCACATCACAGCGTGCTTTCATATACTCTCACCGCAGACCATATGCGTGATTTTGCAGAAATTATGGGTATCGAATTTATACATATCAACAAAGACACAAACATCAACGACTTCAGAAAAGAGTTATTTTTCAATGACGTTGCATATAAATTAAAATAAGTGTTGACTTTTAACGGTAAAAGGATAAAATACAATGTTGGAAGAATTAAAGAAAAAGGTTTTTGAGGCTAATTTAAAGCTCGTTGAGTATAATTTAGTAGTGCTTACCTGGGGCAATGTTTCGGGTATAGACAGAGAAAAGGGACTGTTTGTAATTAAGCCGTCAGGCGTGCCGTACAGCACTATGACGGCGGACGATATGGTTGTTATGGACCTCGACGGCAACAAAGTCGAGGGCGACCTCAATCCTTCGTCGGACACCCCCACCCATCTTGAGCTTTACAGACGCTTTGAAACCGTTGGCGGTATTGTTCACACTCATTCACCGTGGGCTTGCTCGTGGGCTCAGGCAGGACGTGATGTCCCTGCTTACGGCACCACGCACGCAGATTTTGCAAACGGTGCAGTTCCGTGTACAAGGGGACTCACAAGCGACGAAGTGTACGGCGAGTACGAGCTTAACACGGGCAAGGTAATTGTTGAGGAATTTGCAAAACGCAGCATTAAACCCGAAGAATGCCCTGCAGTGCTTATTCACCGCCACGGTCCGTTTACCTGGGGCAAGGACGCTTTTGCGGCTGTTGACAACGCTCTTATTCTTGAAGAGGTTGCAAAAATGGCGTATCAGACCGAAAGCGTAGCGGCACTCTGCAGCGGCTCCGACATAGGTATTGAGGATTATCTTCTTGACAAACACTACCAGCGTAAGCACGGTAAAAATGCTTACTACGGACAAAACAAATAATCGGAGGAAAACCAATGAAAAAGTATTTTAGCCTTGCACTTGCACTTGTAATGCTTGTGTCAAGCCTCAGCATCGGCATCGTTGCAGATGCCCGTGACGATAAAAACGTTGTTGATGCAAACGTAACATTCGGACAGAAGTCGTATTATTACAGCGGCAGCAAGATTGAGCCCGAAGTTACAGTTGCACTCGGTGACGTTACTCTTGTAAAAGACACTGACTACACCGTTTCGTATTCCAACAATCTCAACGCAGGCACTGCTAATGCAAAGATTAGCGGCAAGGGCGATTACACCGGCGAAATCACAAAGAATTTCAAAATCGTACCAATCCGTATTGCAAACAGTAACGCTGAGTTTATCCGTGTAAAAAAAGCGACTCCGGGTTCTGCACCTGTTTATACGGTAAAGTATAACGGCAAAACCCTAAAAGAAGGCACTGACTACAACGTTGTTGTAAGCGGTATCGACAAAGCGGGAGTTAAAACAGGCACAGTTCAGTTTCAGGGTATCGGCAACTTCAACAACGTAAAAACGCTTAAAATCAACGTTTTTCCGACATCTGTAAAGAAGGTTGGCGTTAAGTCAAGGACTACCAACTCAATCACGCTCAAGTGGTCGTCGCTTGAAAGCGAGGGCGTTGACGGTTACAAGGTTTACTTCTGCAACCAGAACGGCGAAAACAAAAAGTACATAAAGACTACCGATAAAAACAGTGCCACTGTTAAAAAGCTTGACGCAGGTAAGTACTACACGTTTACCGTAGTTCCGTTTGTTAAGGACGGAAGCACAAAGGTTCACGGCGAAGACAGTGCACCATTCCTCACGGTTTCAAGACCTAACAAGGTTACAATCAATTCTGTAGGCAAGGCTAAAAAGGGCAGCAAAATTACGGTTAAGTGGAGCAAGACTTCCTGCACCGCTTACGAAATACAGTACACTACGGACAAAAACTTCAAAAAGAATGTTAAAACAGTAGTTGTTGAAGGCAGTAAGCACACGTCAAAAACAATTGCTGTTCCGAATAATAAAAAGGTTTACTACGCAAGGGTAAGAGCATACAGACAGTTCAACCACGGCAACACAAAGGTTTGCGGCAAGTGGAGTTCAAAACTCTCAACAAACTACGGTAACCTTTACGCTATGTATGTTTGCCACTATCCCGACAAACCTGCACGTAACAACAACCTCAGAGTTGCCTGCAAGGCAATTAACGGTACTGTTATCTATCCCGGCGAGGTGTTCTCGTTCAACGGAGTTGTAGGTAAAAGAACAACGGCAAAGGGCTACAAGGCTGCACCTATTTATCAGGGACCGAACGTTGTAACAGACGGTATCGGCGGCGGCGTATGTCAGGTTGCTTCAACAGTGTTCAACACTGCGCTTCTTGCAAACTTCGAGATTGTTGAAAGGCATCAGCACTCACAGCGTGTTCACTACGGTAAACTCGGCAGGGACGCTACTGTTTACTGGGGTTCACAGGACTTCAAGTTCAGAAACAGTTCGGAGTATCCTATTAAGATTAAGATGTATCTTGGTAATCAGTGTGTACGCTGCTACTTCTACACAAGTTACGACGTTAAGCCACGCAAGGTTAAACTTACCGTTACACAAAACGGCAAGCACTTCAAACTCACCAGAAGTGTTGCGGGCAAAGTTAACTACACCACACATTCTTACTATTAATACTGTTGACAAAACGGAATAAAAATAGTATTATTAATACAACTTAATAAAAGGGGTGCTTCGGTTTAACCGTTGCTGAGATTATACCCGTAAGGAGTCCGGTAATGCGGACTTTCAAGGCACATTATCAATTCACCCCGTACAGCGTACGGGGTTTATTTTTTCAGGAGGATTAAAAATGAAGGCGAGTATTGCAATTCAGGTGTTGCCTCAGGTTGACAGCGAGGACGAACTTATCCGCATCGTTGACGAGGTAATTGCCTACATCAAAAGCACGGGACTCAACTGCTACGTAGGACCGTTTGAAACAACAATAGAGGGCGAAAGTTACGATGAACTTATGGCGATTGCCGCAAACTGTCAGAAGGTGGCAATAAAGGCGGGTTGCCCGAGCGTAAGTTCTTACATAAAAGTCGTATACTGTCCCGACGGCGAGGTGCTTACAATTGACAAAAAAGTTACAAAACATCACAGGTAACGCCGCACCTCCGCTGTTAACCGTTGCAGTGCTGCTTGCAGTGTGGTATGCGGTATGCGAGGGCGAAATAGTGCCTGCGTTTATGCTGCCGTCACCCGTTGCCGTTGCAAAAGCTTTTGCCGAAAACATAAGTTATATGGCAAAGCAGGCGGTGTTCACCGTTCAGGAAGCGGTGTACGGTCTTGCCGCAGGGATTGCAATTGCGTTTGTAATTGCAACGCTTATGGACAAGTTCAGCTTCGTTTACAAGGCGTTTTATCCGCTCCTTGTAATCAGCCAGACAATTCCTACAATCGCCATAGCACCGCTTCTGTTACTGTGGATGGGTTACGGTATGGCACCGAGAATAACGCTTGTTATTATAACAACTTTTTTCCCGATTGCAATCGGACTGTTCGACGGCTACCGCAGCGTTGACGGCGACAGCATAAATCTGCTGAGATCGATGGGTGCAAACAACCCTCAGATTTTTATACACGTAAAACTCCCGACAGCACTGCCGTCGTTCTTCTCAGGGCTGCGAATAGCCGCAACATACGCAGTAATTGGTGCCTTGATTGCAGAATGGCTCGGCGGCAACAACGGACTCGGCGTGTATATGATAAGAGTAAAAAAAGCGTACTCATACGACAAAATGTTCGCTGTAATTATATTTATATGTGTTGTCAGCCTGCTGCTGATGATACTTGTAAAACTGATAGAAAATCTGGCTCTGCCATATAAAAGAAAGAGTAAAGAGGTATAAATTATGAAAAAGATTATAGCAGTAATGCTTGCACTTGTGCTTGCCGTTTCGTTTGCGGCTTGCTCATCGTCAAAAACAGAAAAAGGCGAAGTTAAAAAGATTACACTCTGCCTTGACTATACGCCAAACACAAACCATTCGGGCATCTTTGTGGCACAGGAAAAGGGCTATTTCGCTGACGAAAACCTCGAGGTCGAGATTATCCAGCCTGACGAGGGAACCGCAACCGAACTCTGTGCTTCGGGTAAGGTTCAGCTTGCAATCGATTTTCAGGATTACCTTGCACCGAGTTATATTCAGGGCCTTGGTATTACCGCAGTTGCGGCAATTGTAAATCACAACACAGCGGGCATTATCGCACGCAAGGGCGAACTTACCACACCCAAAGGACTCGAGGGCGATAACTACGCAACCTATATGGCGCCCATCGAGCTTGCAATGACAAATTATCTTTGCAGTAAGGCTGGCGGCGATGCGTCAAAGATTAACTATATTCAGGACTATCCCACAAACGCCGCCGAGGCACTTAATATCAAGCAGTTCGATTCACTCTGCATCTACTATGCGTGGGACGGCATTAACGCCGAAATGACGGGCGACTATGACTTCGTTTACTACAAGGATTACGAGGACGCCTTCGACTACTATTCACCTGTAATTATTGCAAACAACGACTTCCTCAAGAACGACAGCGACACCGCAAAGGCTGCCCTTCGTGCAATCAGAAAGGGCTATGAGTATGCAATCGAAAATCCCGATGAGGCTGCAGATATCCTCATAAAGAGCGACGAAACAGGTGCGTTAAACGGTAGGGAAGAGTTTGTTAAAAAGAGCCAGCAGTGGCTTTCAAAACAGTATGTCGGCGACGGCGAAAAATGGGGCTACATTGACCCTGCACGCTGGAACGCTTTTTACAACTGGTGCTACGAAAACGGTGCTATTGAAAAGCCGATTGCAGAAAACACAGGCTTTTCAAACGACTATCTTGAAGACTGATTATGGAAATACTTACCGCAGAAAAAATCAACAAATCCTTTGGCGAAAAACATGTGCTTAAAGACGTTTCAATCCGGCTTGAAGAGGGCGAAATTGTGTCGTTGCTCGGTGTGAGCGGCGGCGGCAAAACCACGCTGTTCAACGTTCTGTCGGGTATCTATAAGCCCGACAGCGGCACCGTAACCCTTGGCGGACAGGACATAACGGGCAAGCCCGGACATATCAGTTATATGCTGCAAAAGGACTTGCTTTTGCCGTACAAAAAGGTGATAGACAACGTATCCCTTCCGCTCAGGCTGAAGGGCAAAAGCAAAAAAGAGGCGAGGGACTATGCCGACAAATACTTTGACGAGTTCGGACTCGGCGGCACACAGTATTCGTACCCCGACGAACTCTCGGGCGGAATGAAACAGCGTGCGGCGTTACTGAGAACATATCTTTCGTCGGACGGAGTGGCACTTCTTGACGAGCCGTTTTCCGCACTTGATACAATCACAAAGGCAAAAATCCACGGGTGGTATCTCGATATTATGCAAAAAATCAACCTTTCAACGTTGTTTATTACGCACGATATTGACGAGGCAATCTATCTGTCCGACAGGGTGTATATCCTTGCAAAAGGAACGGTGACTGACGAAATTGCTATCAGCACGCCTAAGCCGAGGAGCAAGGACTTTAATCTTACATCCGAATTTCTTGACTATAAAAGAAAGATTACGGCTATTATATAAGCCGTAATCTTTTATTTATGCTTAGTTTATGTTTAGTTTATGTTTTACTTCATTTGTTGACAAAGAAAAAATATAAGAGTATTATTAAATTGTAAATTAATATAAGAAGGGATACTATGGCTAAAAGAAAAAATATTTTATCAGTAACTGTTATAGCGATTCTGATTGCACTCGGTCTTTCGTTTGTAAAAATATTTACGTGGCCGTTCGGCACGTCGGTAACACTTCTAAGTATGGTGCCGCTGCTTGTCATAGGCTACAAGTACGGCGTTAAGTGGGGACTATTTTCCGGCTTGATGTTCGGCGTAGTAAAGGGACTTCTTGACGCATTGGTGTTTAACACAATGTCAGGATTTACGGCAACGCAGTTTGCGGTTGTGTTTGTAGCAGATTACGTTGTTGCAAACTTTGTGCTCGGCTTTTCGGGACTGTTTCGTGACAGGATAAACAGCGACTCTGCCGCAATAACCCTTGGCGGTGCTTTTGCAGTTATACTCAATTATGCCGCTCACTTTGTTTCGAGATTTATTATTTACGGCGGCGAGGCTCACAAGTATTTTGACGAGATGACAAATTCGTTCAAAGGCTCGTTCCTCGAAGGAACGTCAATTGCAAATATGCTCACAACCCTGAGCGAAAATGTTATCGCACACCATACCGGCAATTACCGTGGCGAGATTTATTCTTTTATCTACACGAGTACATATATGATTCCCGAACTTGTTTTAACGCTTGTATGTGTTTTAATACTTATGGCAATTCCACGTGTAAATTACTTTATATCAAACGAATAAAAAATCCCTTGCAGACAGTCTCTGCAAGGGACTTTTTTATTGGCCTTATTTTACCTTTACGCTGAGCGTTTTGCTCCATGCTGAGTAAATTCTCAGTCCGTCAATATTGTTGTATGCACGCACTCTTACATAGTACGTTTTACTGCTTTGTGCAGTTGTCAGAACCTTTGAAACCGCACTTTGCGACGTGGTGTAAACCGAAAGGTAATTTGACGTAAATCCTTTTGTTGTACTCCACATAATTTCGTATCCGTCGGCACCGTCAGCCTTGTTCCACTTAACGTTAATCTTTCTTGCAGATGCGGATGTCGCCGACTTTATTTCTGGCTTTGCAGGACTTGTGTATGCGGTGAATGCGTCGCTTGCCGCACCGTTTATAAGTGTGCCGTCGCTCAGCTTTTTGTATGCACGCACCTTGAACTTGTGGCGTGAGCCGATTTTGAGGTTTTTAACCGTGTAGTAGTTCTTGCTTGCCTTCCACAAAAGTTCGTACTTCTGTGTTTTTTCATTATATTCGTAAACGTTGTAGTACGATGCGTGCGGCTGGTTAGTCCACTGAAGTCGTATGCTGTCGGTGTTCTTTGTTGTATTTTTTAGACCTGCAACTTTTTTCGCCTTTGCCGCTGTTTCAATCGGGGTGCTGTACTTGCCTACGTACTCCTTGCCGCCGATTACCTTTACCGCACAAACTCTGAGAGTTATGCTCTCGCACGGCGAAAGCGTTGCGGTGTAACTCGTGTCAGTCGTTTCTTTAACCGTTTTGTAAGCGGTGCCGTCGAGCTGCTGGATTCTGTATTTCGTTGCGTCGCCGTGCTTGTCCCAGCCGAACGTCACGCTGCCCGACGTCGAAGAAGTAGCTTTTAAATCTGTAACCTTTGACGGTACAATGTAAAACGCTTTCTTTACGCTTTTTGCAGTTGCATAGTCGTTTACGCCGGTAACCGTAACGTACGCTTTGCCGATTTCTATGTTGTTTTCAAATGTAACAAAGTAGTCCTCGCCTTTTACAAGGTCCTTGCCGTAAGCCTTCACTTCAAGTGCGGGCTTAATTTCTTTGCCCGTGTACGCCCTTGAAGTGATTGCAGAAACAATAAACGGCGAGTCGCCCATCTGAGCCTGCATCAGCTCCTTGTACATAAAGTTGCTGTCAACATAAGTGCTTTCCGTTCCGGGTACGGTACCCGTTGATGAGTACTGCCACATCTGGTACTGCCCCGTGTAAGTTGTGGAAGCGTATACGCCGCTCTTCTTCTTGGCGGTGTAGTGTGCGTTCCACACCGAGTAAATGCTGTCGAGCTGGTCGGAGTAGTACTTGTTGTTAAGAAAGTCTGTGTTAGAGTAAACTCCGGGCACGTATCCTGCATTCTTAACCGTTTCGCAAAACGCCTTAACGTTTGCGGTCATCTTTGCTTTGTTGAGTTTGCCGCTCGACCACGCCTTGTCGAGTCTGCCGTCCGACACGCCTGCAAACTCGTAGTCGTAGTATACGGGCAAATCCATTTTAAGCCCCTTGATTCTTTCAAGAGTGTAGTTTGCCTCGACTTTTGCTTCGCTTTCGTTTAGTGCCTGCGAGTAAAAGTACACTCCTATGTCAAGCCCCTGAGCTCTTGCGGCGTTGTAGTATGTTTCAAAAAGTTTGTCTTTTCCGATGGAACCTTTTTCACCGTAGCCTCTGTAACCCACACGCAGAATAACATATTCAACTCCGGCTTTTTTGAGTTTTGCAAAGTTTACGTCGCCGTTATGGTATGACAGATCAAGCCCGTGCACAATTGTGTACGACGCCATTCGTTCCTGCTGAGTATAGTTTGCCTTTACAAACGGACTGTATGTAGTATTCGCAGTGTCGGCATACGTGCTTGCGGGGAATTGCATCACAATCGCCGCAGCAAGAATCCATATCAAATGCTTAAATTTTTTCATCAAACCATTCCTTGCCTAATCTTTATCGGTGTACCAGTAGTCGATGTCAACATTTTTGGAGTTTACGCCTCTGCAGGTGCCTTTGTTGGTCGCCTGCCAGATATCGTAACGTCCTTTGTAGGTGATTTTTTTGTTGTAGTCGGCAACCCAGATAACAGTGCCTTTTTCGAGTCTGTTCACATAAATCTGCGACTCGTAAATATATGTTGATGCGTAAAGGGCAGGCACGTATCCTGCGTCCTTTACAACCTTGCAGAATGCGTTAATCATTGCCGTGCGGTCTTTTTTTGTAAGACTTGCGTTAGCAAGTCTGCCCACCGGATTGCCGTTTTTGTATGCATATTCAAAGTCAAACACAAGCGGCAACTGTACGTTGTAACCCTTTATGTGCCTTAGCAGGAACTCTGCTTCCTCCTCAGCCTCTTCAACAGTTATTGCCTGCGAGTATATGTAAACGCCAAACGGAATTTTTGCCTTTTCGGCGTGTTTCATATTGTATTTTGCACGCTTGTCCAAAAATACGTTGCCCTTGCTGTAACCTCTGCAGCCCACTCTGATAAACGCAAAGTCGTTTGTTTCGGCGACCTTGTCCCAGTCAATTTTGCCGTTGTGCGACGAAACGTCAATTCCGCACGCAACCTCTTTGTCAAATTCATACGTCTGCGGCACGGTGCTTCTGCCGTTAACAGCGGCGACGGTAATAATGCACAAAACAGCGGCAATTATCGCAACGATGGCAATTACACGTTTGTTTTTAAGCAGAGCGTTAAATTTTTTCTTTAAAGCAGACTTCTTTTTACGTTTTTTTGTTTTACTCTTTGTTTTCTTTTTAGTCGTCTTTGTAGCCATTATGTAATCCCTTTATACAAATTGTATTTTAAATATAATTTTGTTTCTTGTCAACACTATATTTAAAAATGTAATAATTTTAGAAAAATATTCCGATTATGTTCTTTAAAATAGAGTGCAACTGTGATATAATCAATCTGAATAAATTTTACAGGTGAAAATAATGAAAAAAATAATCAGCTTTTTTCTTACAATACTACTCGTATGCATAGCGCCGCTTTCGGTGTTTGCCGACGCAGACGCAGTGCTTACCGTCAGCGAAAAAGATATATCGCACAAGGTGAGCCCTCTCCTTTACGGCGTGTCGCTCGACAACGTGTCGTTTGCACTTGACGGCGGACTTGTGTCCGACCTCATAAATAACGGCTCGTTTGAAAACGAAAGTAAGCCCGAAAATGCGTGGGTGTTTGATAATATTGATGCCGTTCTTTCGCACGACGACGCAATTAATACGTCAAACCCGTCGTACGAAACGCTAACCGTTGACGGCAAAGGCACGCTCGAAAACCTCGGCTATACCGAAATTTACGACTACAAAACATACGATTTCAACGAAAAGTCTTCTCTCAAAGGCGATATGGGATTTTTTGAAGGCGTTGACTACGACTTTTCCTGCTATGTCAAAAACGTTGACTTCAGCGGTAATATCAGCGTGTATCTTAACTCAAAGAATAATTCCGACAATATTATTCAGATGGCGATAAACGGCGTAGGCAACACGGAGTGGACAAAGATTTCAACCACGCTGCACTCGGCGGCAACCGAAGACGGCTCGCTCGTGGTAGTGCTTGACGGCAGCGGAACAATCAAGTTTGACTTTGCTTCCCTTGTGCCGCAAAACAGTTACGGCTACGGCAAAGAGGAGTGGAAGTATACCACGCTTCGCAGTGATATGACCGAGGCAATTAAAAACCTCAACCCGTCGTTTATCCGTTTTCCGGGCGGTGCCACAACGGGCGGCAAAAACAGTATATATAACTGGAAGGATACTATCGGCGAACTCTCGCAGCGTAAGCAGAGCGTTAACGTGTGGGAGGACGCAGACGGCGGCAGATACGCAATCAACACAAACGCAATGGGTTACCACGAGTGTTTTCAGCTTTGCGAAGATTTGAACGCAGAGCCGGTTCCCGTTGTAAATGCAGGTCTTGTGTCGCAGGAGCGTGGCAGTTACGCCGACCTCACCGTCGCTTATCAGAAACTCAATATGGACGACGACGCCTGGCGTGCCTATCTCGTCAACGAACACGGATTTGACGAAAAGGACGACGACGGCATAGAGGCGTACACAAAGCATATTGACTCGCTTGGCATAAAGTCGAAAGCGGATTATCAGAAACAGGTTGAAAAAATGATTTTAAAACCCGGTTCGGCAGAACTCAACAACTACATTCAGGATGTTCTTGACCTCGTTGAGTACGCCACCGCAGACTCAAAAACATCTTACTGGGGTGCGTTGAGGTCGGCGAACGGACACAGCGAGCCGTTCAGTCTCAAATATCTTGCAATCGGCAGCGGCAACTGGGGAGACGTGTATTTTGAAAATCTGCAGGCAATTTACAGTGCCGTGCATAAGGCGTACCCAAAACTTAAATTAATTGTGTCGGCTGGCACAACAGCCGACGGCAGCGACTTTGAGTCTTCGTGGGATACAATTAATCAGCAGTTTGCATCCGCCGTTGCGGACGAGCATTACTCCGTCAGCGGCGACTGGATGCTCGAACATACCGACCGTTACGACAGTTATGACCGTGAGGGTGCGGCTGTAATGCTGGGCGAATACGGTGCGTTCAGCGAAGACTTCGGCACAATGATTACAAAAACAAATATGCACACGGCGGCAGCAGTCGGTGCGTATATGACGGGGCTTGAGCGTAACAGCGACATAGTCACAATGACAAGTCTTGCACCAGCCTTTGCCAAGGTTAACGCAAATGCTGTTGACGAAAGCCTTGTGTGGTTTGATTCGCAGAGTCTTGCGTACAGTGCCGACTATTATACCGAACTTCTTTTTGCTAACAACATCGGCACCCACTATGTTGACGCAAACTTCACTGCTGTGGAGGGACTGTATCAGAGTACGACTGTTGACAAGGGTAAAGAGGTGCTGTATATTAAACTCGTCAACACGGGTAAAAAGACAAACGTCACCGTCAATCTCGACGGCTTTGACGCCACCTCAGCGTCTGTGCAGCGTATGAGTCACAAGTACGACTCTGCGTCAAACGAACTCGAAAAGCAGCGTGTTGCTCCTGAGGAAAAAGCACTCAAACTCAGCGGAAATTCGCTTGAAGTCGAACTTGAGGGCGACAGCGTAAACGTTGTAAGAATAGCCTACGGCAACAATAACGGCGAGGGATTTTATTCAGTCCCCGACACTATCAACACCAAAACAGTAAAATACATTCCGTCCAAGCTTATTGCAGCGGTTATTATTATTTCGCTTGCACTTCTCGGCGGTATGGTAATAGGATATATAATATTTGTAAAAAGAATTTCAAAAAACAACAAGAGGTAAATTATGAAAAAACCGGCATTAATAATAGTGGCAGGCGTTGCAATAATCGCAGCGGCGGCAGGTGCGTTTTTTGCAGGCAGTCAAAACAACGGCGGCAGCACAACAGCACCTTCAGGCGAAACAACTTCGGTAACTCAGGCTGTGGAGTCAACAACATCACAGACTACTTCCGAACCGAGCGAAACTGCAACCGTTACAACTTCTGACGCCACAACTGAAACTACCACTGCAACCGACACGTCATTTGTTACAAACGGATATTACTATCTGTATGACGACGAAAAAACGGCGTGCTACGTGTTCTCGTTTGACGGCAAGGGTAAGGTAAACCTTGTTCAGTTTGACGACACAAACATTATTGACGAAGACCCCGAGTACTTTAAGGGTTATACAAAGTACAGCATAAAAGACGGTACTGT
>SVQF01000057.1 GCA_015065445.1 Oscillospiraceae bacterium
ATAACGGTTGCACCCTTAGGCAGACATTTTACGTCGCCACGTGGGGTGAACACATAGATTTCGTCAATGGACAAATCGCCTTTGATATTTGCAATAATCTCGGACTTGTCGTCGCTGTTTTCGTTTTCTATAAGACTGTTTATCCACCCCAGCGACTCGTCAAGTTTGTCCTTTCCGCCCTTGCCGAGTTTGTACTTCCAGTGTGCAGCGATACCGTATTCGGCTGTTTTGTGCATATCCTTGGTACGAATCTGAATTTCAAACGGTATACCCTTGTATAGCACTGTGGTGTGCAGCGACTGATACATATTAGGTTTTGGCATAGAGATATAGTCCTTAAACCTGCCGGGCAGCGGCTGGAACATATCGTGAACTATGCCGAGTACGTTGTAGCAGTCAATCATTGTGTCAACAATAATTCTGACTGCGTAAATATCATAAATTTCGTCAAAGGTTTTGCCCTTGATATATACCTTTCGGAATATGCCGTGTACGGATTTTACTCTTGAGGAAATGCGGACGTTTTTAATAAGAGGCGAAAGCTTTTCTTCAAGCTGTCCCTTGATATCTTTTAAGAACTCCTCGCCTTCCTCACGTTTCATTTTGATGGACTTTTCAATCTCTTTGTACGCAACGGGGTCGAGGTAAAGCACCGCTAAGTCCTCGAGTTCCTCTTTGAACGCACGGATACCGAGACGGTGTGCAATAGGAGCATAGATTTCGAGTGTTTCGAGCGACTTTTCACGCTGCTTGTGCGGCGGCATATGCTCGAGAGTACGCATATTGTGAAGTCGGTCGGCAAGTTTGATAATAACAACACGCACGTCCTGATTCATAGCGATGAACATTTTACGCACGTTCTCCGCCTGAACTTCCTCACGGGTTGCAAGAGAAACCTGAGTAAGTTTGGTAACGCCGTCTACGAGCAGTGCAATCTCGTCGCCGAACTCACGTTTGATGTCGTCAATTGTATACGACGTGTCCTCAACGACGTCGTGAAGAAGTGCCGAGATAATGCACTCGTTATCCATACCGATTTCAAACAGAATTCTTGCAACCGCTACGGGATGCATAATATACGGCTCACCGCTGCGACGACGCTGGTCTTTGTGAGCGTCACGTGCCATAATGTAAGCCTTTTTTATCTTCTCGCTGTCGTAGTAGGGATTCTTTTTGACCTCTTCAAAAAACTCGTCAAATCGGTCGTTATATTCCTCTTTTTTAATTTCGCTGTTCACTTAGCATCTTCCCTTTCAATGTTCTGAGAACAGGTACGGAGTCTAAATCGACCTTGCCTGTGTTTGTTTTGAGCGTAATTTTTCCGCTGTAATCAATCAGTCCTGCCTGCACAAATGCTTTGATTGCAATTACAAGCTGACCGTAAGTTGCTTTGCTTTGCAGCCTGAAGTACAAATCGTCGAGCGAATAATCGTATCCGCCGCAGGCACGCAGGTATTTGTATATACAGGCACACACATCTCTGTCGGGATAAAGCGTGCCGCACACTGTACCTTTGGCACGGTACAGTTCGTAGTCGTTTTTCTCTTTAAAATACTTATCGTCGTCAATTCCCGCAAGGCAAATATCCGCAATATGAACGGACAGATACTCCTTGCCGTTATACAGGTTTTTGCTGACACGCACTGCCGCATTAACCCTGTCGCCCACCCTGATAGGCAAACTTTCGGGCGAGTGCGAAAACATTGCCGCTTTCATTCTTTTGCCCTTTTTCTCGAGTTCAAAACGGGTGTGCCTGCCCTCGGACAGAGGTGAAATTTCCGTAACAGTCATATTGTAAACGCCGAATACAGGACTCGGGTTTTCCGCACCGTACGGCTCAAGCTGTGCGATGTTGTCAACAAGTTCGGTGTTGATGTAAAACGGCGACAGTTTGCAGTCAATAACAAGTTCCTGCGGCGGCATAATGTCATAATTATTATAAGCAAATTCATTTATATGCTGTCTGAAATCGTCAACTTTATCCGCATTGAGTGTAATACCTGCCGCAAGCGGATGACCGCCGAATTTAATAAGGTCGCCGCTGCAGGCTGAAATAGCCTCGTGGATATTAAATCCTGCCACAGACCTTGCCGAGCCACGTGCAACGCCATCGTCGTCAATGCCTATAACAAAAGCAGGCTTGCCGTAACGTTCAAGAATATGGCTCGCAACAATTCCTATAACACCGTGGTGATAGCCATCGCCCGCAATAACAATAACACGCTCGGACACAAGTTTGGGGTTATCGCTGATTTGCTGCTCAATGGCGTCGAGAATTTCTTTTTCGACGTTCTGGCGTTTTGAGTTCTGCTGAGTGAGAAGTTCGTACATCTTTTCGCACTCCGCTTCGTCCTCGCTGAGAAGGAAGTCAACAGCCTCCATAGCACTGCCCATTCTGCCCATTGCGTTAATGCGTGGGCAAAGCTGAAAAGCAATGTCGTTTGAAGTGAACTTTTTGCCACTCGCCGTATTTCTGAACGGCACAAGCGATTTGCGTGGGCTGTTGTTAATTCTGTCGAGTCCGAGTTTTACAAACGCCCTGTTTTCGCCAAGAAGCGGAACAACGTCCGCTATTGTGCCGATGGTTACCAAATCAATATATTCGTCAACGAGTTCGGATATATCGCCCTCGTACATAGCACATATAAGTTTGAACGCAACGCCTACGCCGCAGTATTCTCTGAAGTCGAGGTCGTTATCCTCACGGTGAGGGTTAACAACCGCCTCAGCCCTCGGCATAACGTCGCCAAGCTGGTGGTGGTCGGTAACTACCAGACGCATACCGAGCGAGTAGATGTACTCTGCCTCTTCAACGGAACTTATGCCGTTGTCCACCGTGATAATCAGTTCGGCACCGTCTTCGTGAATTTTAGTAATTGCGTCTTTATTAAGGCCGTAGCCCTCGCCCTCCCTGTCCGGAATATAGGCAAAAACGTCCGCTCCCTCTCGCCTGAGGAACGACAGCAGAAGTGCGGTTGAAGTTACACCGTCGCAATCGTAGTCGCCGTAAACACAGATTTTTTCGCCGTAGTCTATGGCGTCGCCGACAGTAAATGCAGCCTCTTCCATATCTGCGAATTTAAAGGGAGATACCGTTTCAAATGAATCTGACAGAAACTTTGAAACGGTTAAATCGTCACCCATACCCCTTGCGGTGAGCATATATGCAATAAATGGGTCAATATTAAATTTTTCGCTCAGTACAGTGGCACGCTCTTTGTCCGCCTCACGTACTACCCATTTCTTATGTGCCATTACGAATTCTTATCTACCTTGTGGAATTTTTTGAGATTACCTGCTTTTTCAGCACGCTTGGCAAGTACCGCTTCAACATCTTCAACGGTGATGTTCTGGTCCGCCATCATAACGAGCGTGTGATAAATAAGGTCGCAGATTTCCCCGACGGTTTCCTCTTTAACGCCGTTTTTTGCAGCGATGACCATTTCGGTTGACTCCTCGCCGACCTTCTTTAATATTTTATCGAGTCCCTGCTCAAACAGGTAGCAGGTGTATGAACCCTCCTCTTTTGCCTCACGGCGTGCAAGGATGGTCTGGTAATCGTTTCTTATATAGTCCATTTTTTTATCTCCTTAAAAAAGCAAGAGTGGTTTCCCGTGTGGCACGCCGCACCTGTCTGTATAACTCTGATAAGCAGCGTATCGTCATCGCAGTCGCCGTGTATACTTACAATCTTTTGCAGGTGACCCGATGCGGCACCCTTGTTCCAGAGTTCACGGCGTGAACGTGACCAGAACCATGTGTAGCCTGTTTCGAGCGTTTTTTTGAGTGACTCACGGTTCATATACGCAAGCATAAGCACCTCGCCCGTTGACTCCTCCTGCACGATTGCGGGGATAAGTTCCGACTTTTTAAAATACTTGTCCAAATCTATTTGCATACTTCAATTGCCTCTTTTAAATCAAGTGTTCCCTTATATATCGACTTGCCGCAGATTGCACCGTATAGTCCGCTGTCACGCAAGGTGATAATGTCGCCGATATTTGTCACGCCGCCCGACGCCGTAACGTCGCACGAAACAGCGTCGTTCAGTTCGCATAGCTGTTCAGTATTCGGTCCCGATAGCGTGCCGTCCTTGGAAATGTCGGTGTAGATAATCGTGGCAACGCCCATCTCCTCCATCTGCTTTGCAAGGTCGATGAAGTGCGTTGACGAACCTTCCGTCCAGCCCTCTGTGGCAACAAAGCCGTGCTTTGCGTCAATGCCGACTGCGATAAGGTCGCCGAATTCTTTTACAGCCTCTCGCACAAGTTCGGGATTTTTAAGGGCAACAGAGCCTAAAATCACCCTGCTGATGCCCCTTTCGGCGTAGTAGCATATATCCTGCATAGTGCGTATGCCACCGCCGATTTCGACTTTGAGCGGCGTGTTGTTTGCAACTGACACGAACGTGGAACTGTTAACACGTTTTTTCTGCACGGAGCCGTCGAGATCCACCATATGAATCCACTCGGCACCCGCTTTTACAAAACTCTCAGCAGTTTCGATTGCGTCGTCTGCAACCTGCTCGGCAGTGGAAAAATCGCCCTTAAAGAGCCTTACGGGCTTGCCGCCAATAATATCTATTGCGGGAAAAATAATCATTACAGAACTCCTTTGGTCGAGAGCACTTCGCCGTCGCCGCTCGGTTTTACGGCAATCCTGAGGGCGTGAGCCACAGCCTTGAAGATTGCTTCAATCTGATGGTGAGCATTTGTGCCGTAAGGAACGTCAATGTGCAGCGTGATACCTGCGTTAGTTGCAAACGCACGCCAGAATTCCTCTGTAACTGCGGTTTCGAAATCGCCGCAGAGTTCCTGCTCAAACTTTGCGTTGAACACTAAGAAAGGTCGATTTGAAATATCAAGAATTGCTTTGGCAAGACTTTCGTCCATAGGTACTGCAAAACTGCCGTAGCGTGCAATTCCGCCCATATCGCCGAGTGCCTCTTTAAACGCCTTGCCAAGTGCTATACCCGTGTCCTCTGCGGTATGGTGGGTGTCAACTTCAAGGTCGCCCTTGACGTCAATATCAAGTCCGAATCCGCCGTGAACGCCGAATGCAGTAAGCATATGGTCAAAAAAGCCTATTCCCGTACTCACCTTAACGTCACCGCCGTCAAGGCACAGAGATATTTTAATCTGAGTTTCTTTTGTGTTTCTTTCAACAGTTGCGTTTCTCATATTATCACCTTATTCAAATCTCACTTTAATTGAATTTGCGTGTGCCGTTAATCCCTCGCTTTCGGCAAGGGTAATGATGTCGTCTTTTGCGTTACGCAGTTCTGCACAGGTGTAGTAGATAAACTGCGACTTTTTAACAAAACTGTCTACTGACAGAGGCGAGAAAAATCTTGCCGTGCCGGAAGTAGGAAGAACGTGGTTAGGACCTGCGTAGTAATCGCCGAGCGGTTCGGGAGACCAGTTGCCGAGAAATACCGAACCTGCATTATCTACCTTTCCGATATACTTAAGCGGCTCGCTGATGCACAGTTCAAGGTGTTCGGGTGCAAGTTCATTTGCAAACTTAAGTGCCTGCTCAAGATTTTCGCACACAATAATTTCGCCGAAGTTTTCGAGCGACTCTTCAATAATAGCCTGCCTGTCGAGGTGTTTAATCTGCTTTTCAATCTCGTGAACCGTTGATTTTGCAAGGTCGATGGACGTTGTAAGCAGTATTGCCGAAGCGAGTTTATCGTGTTCTGCCTGACTCATAAGGTCGGCTGCGAGGAACGCAGGGTCAGCGGTCTTGTCCGCAACAATAAGGATTTCGCTCGGTCCTGCAACCATATCAATATCAACAATGCCGTAAAGCAGCCTTTTTGCCGTTGCAACAAAAATATTACCCGGACCCACAATCTTGTCTACCTTCGGGATTTTTTCCGTACCGTAAGCGAGTGCGGCAACTGCCTGAGCACCGCCCACCATAAACACTCTGTCAACGCCCGCAATTGCTGCTGCAGCCATAATGTTGGGGTTTGGATTGCCGTCCTTACCCGGTGGCGTTACCATAACAATTTCTTTAACTCCTGCAATCTTTGCGGGGATTGCGTTCATAAGTACCGACGACGGATAAGCAGCTGTGCCGCCGGGAACATAAATACCGACTCTGTTAAGCCCACGCACACGCTGACCCATAATAACGCCGTTTTCTTCAGTAGTCATAAACGACTGCTGAGCCTGACGCTGATGAAATTTTTTGATATTCTTTTTTGCACGGATAAGTGCGTCTTTCAAACCGTCGTCAACTTCGCTGAGGTAGGTAAAGAGTTCGTCTTTTTCTATAACCGTTTTTTTGGGAACACCTCCGTCAAAACGGACGGTGTACTCAAGCACGGCTGCGTCGCCGTTTTCTTTTACCTCTTTGATGATATTGGTGACGATGTCAACAATCTTCTGGTCAGTTTCGCCCGAACGCTGCTTGAGATTTTCTATAAGGGCATATTCAACTTTGCCGTTTGCTTTTGTGATTTTCATAATTATGTCCTCCGTTTATACCTGTGAAGCAAGTTCAAGGTCGTTAAGAAACGACTCTATTTCTGCCTTGCGAAGTTTCATTGACGCCATATTAACAATAACTCTTGCCGAGATGGGAAGAATTTCTTCCACTACTTCAAGCCCGTTTTCTTTAAGTGTTGAGCCTGTTTCCACTATATCCACTATGCCGTCGGCAAGACCAAGCAGCGGTGCAAGTTCTACACTGCCTTCAATCTTTATGATTGCAACGTCCATACCCTTGCTTTCAAAAAATTCTTTAGCAACCTTTGGATACTTGGACGCAACGACTTTGCGTTTGTAACCGGAGAAGAAATCGCTCCCCTTCGGGCAGGCAAGTGCAAAACGGCATTTGCCTATTCCCAAATCCAGCACCTCGTAAAACGACGAGCCGTTTTCAACAATTGTGTCTTTGCCTACAATTCCTATATCGCACACGCCGTGTTCAACATAGGTTATTACGTCGGGTGCTTTGGACAGCACCGCCTCGTACTTATCAACGGGAAGAATGAGGCGTCTACCCTTGTTCTCGAGGTTAGAGGTGTCGAGTCCCATTGTTCTGAACAGTGCCACGGAACTCTTTTCGAGTCTGCCTTTTGTGAGTGCAATACGTATTGGACGTTCAACGTTAATTGTTTCACGCATAGCTTCGCAAAGTGCCGACACCTCAACAGCAAAGCCGATAGCAGGTGCCTGCATACCAAATTCGCCGAGCAGATTATCGTAGCGGCCGCCCGATAAAACCGACAGTCCCGAACCCTGTGCGTAGCCGTGAAATATAACGCCCGTGTAGTAATTAGAGCGGTTTACAATTCCGAGGTCGAGCATTATATAATCCGAAAGACCCGCATTGCAAAGAGCGTCGTAAACGGTTTTAAGATAGTCGAGTGCAGCCGACGCCGTCTTGTCTGAATACAGTTTTTTTGCCTGTGCAATAACTTCAGCCCCACCGAACAGCCTTGGCAGTTTGCGGATAATTCTTGTTTCGGCAGTGTCGCCGAGAGTGTCAAGCAAATCGCCGAGTGCAGCGTAGTTTTTACCCTCAATAAGTTTGCATATCTGCTTTTTAGCATCTGCGTCAACGCTCATATTATCAAGGATTGCACCGAAGAAAGCAGCATTGCCAATTTCAATTTTAAACGAATTGAAGTCGCAACGCATAAGACACTGAGCCGCCATAGAAATAACCTCAACGTCCGCTTCCATTGAACCGTCGCCTATAAGTTCAACGCCGCTTTGTGCAATTTCGTTCGGCACGCCGTACAAATCCTTGCCACGCACATAAACATTCTGGTTGTAGTAAAGGCGTACGGGCAGATTTTCTCCGCCGAGCCTCGTTGCTACCATACGGGCAATAGGCATTGTATTATCGGGACGAAGCACAGTAGTCCTGCCCTTTGAGTCAGTGAGTTTGAACATCTCGTCGGGCGAAATACCCGTGTTGTCGCTCTCAAACACATCAAAGAATTCGATTGACGGAGTGATTACCTTGCGGTACTCATTCTCTTTAAAAAGGTCGGCAAGTATGCGTTCGACCTTGCGTCTGTCGTCACATTCTTCAAACAGATAATCTCTGCTGCCTTCGGGTGTGATTTTGGAATATTTTTTCATAGTTTTCACTCTTTTCACTTTAGCGTGCTAATATGCTAACACAATGAAGTGACATTGTCAATATTAAAAATAAAATATATCTTATTTGCCTCCCTTGCCAAAGGGAGGTGGCTGCGTAGCTGGCGGAGGGATGGTCAATAAAATTTTTACCTTATTGCCTCCCTTGACAAAGGGAGGTGGCAGCGAAACTGACGGAGGGAATGGTCTGTTTCTTTTAAATTGACTTAAAAACACTGTCAAAACCAAAAGACAATCCCTCAGTCTCGTCACTTCGTTCCTCGACAGCTCCCTTTAACAAGGGAGCCAAATCAGTTACTCGCTTCGCTCGAGCAATATTAAAAGAAGGATATTTGTTTTGATTCGGGCAGGTCGCCGAGTGCTCCTGCACCTCGCAGTGCGTCAACTACCGACTTGCCGACGCCTGGTTCGTTTGCAAGGTCGTCGGATGCGATAAAGCCCTGCGGATTGCGTTTAACTGCATCGGCAATAGCCATTGCAGCCTTGTCGCCTATGCCGTCAATTGCAGAAAACGGCAGACGGATTTTGCCCTCTTCTATCTGATAAACACGCCAGTCGGATTTGTAAAGGTCAACGGGTAAAAACTCAAAGCCACGGGCTAGCATTTCGATAACAATCTGGTTGACAACATAGGTGTCCTCCTCTTTTTGCGTTACGTCTATGCCGTGATTCTTCTTGTTTTTATATTCTTCCATTTTAGCCTTAACTGCCGCCTTGCCCTGCACTGCGGCTACTGCGTCGATAGCACCGCCACGTACAGTGAAGTATGCAGCATAAAACTGAATAGGATAGTATATTTTGTACCACGCAATACGAAGTGCGGCGATAACGTATGCCGCTGCGTGTGCTTTGGGGAACATATACTTAATCTTATAGCACGAATCTATGTACCACTGCTCAACGCCGATTTTTTTCATAGCGTCCTCGTAAGGAGGAAGTTCCTTTGGTGCCTTGCCCTTACGGGTATACTCCATAATTTTGAAACAGTCCTTTTTGCTGAGCGGCGACTCCTCGCCTGTTTCACGCTGATATTTTTCAGCAACGTGAATAAGGTGAGTCATAATATCGTCACGGCAGCCGATAACGTTTGAAATATCGCAAATGCCGTTTTGTATAAGTTCCTGTGCGTTGCCGAGCCATACATCCGTACCGTGCGACAGTCCCGAAATCTGCAGCAAATCTGCAAAAGTTTTGGGCTGTGCCTCGGTAAGCATTCCGATTACGAACGGCGTTCCCATTTCGGGAATTGCGAGCGAACCCGTTTCGCAGTCGATATCCTCGGGGCTTACTCCGATTGGCTCAGTCGAGGTAATGAGCTTGTACAAATTCGGGTCGGACAAATCGACGTCCATAACAGGAACGCCGGTGGCGTCCTCAAGATACTTATAAAGCGTCGGATTATCGTGACCGAGTTCGTCGAGTTTAAGAAGCGTATCGTGAAGCGAATTCTTGAAGTCGAAATGAGTTGTATACGTACCCTTCTTTTCGTCGTTTGACGGGTACTGAATAGGGGTAAAGTCCTCTACAGTATACTCGTCGGGAACAACAACCATTCCGCCGGGGTGCTGACCGGTTGTACGCTTGATACCCGTGCAGCCGACAGTCAGTCGGTCAATCTCTGCCTTAGGCGTATAAGCAAGCAAGTCACGTTCTTCAAGGTACTTTACAACGTATCCGTATGCCGTTTTATCGGCAACTGTAGCCATTGTACCTGCTTTGAACACATAGTCCTTACCAAACAGTTCTTCTGTAAATCGGTGCGACCTCGACTGATACTCGCCTGAGAAGTTAAGGTCAATATCGGGCTCTTTATCACCGTCAAAACCGAGGAAGGTTTCAAACGGGATTTCGTGGCCGTCACGCTTCATCGGTGAGCCGCATTCGGGACAATTTTTCGGCGGAAGGTCAAAGCCCGAGCCGTACTCGCCATTTAGGAAGAATTCAGAATGTTTACATTTTTTGCAATAGTAGTGCGGTGCGAGCGGGTTAACCTCGGAAATACCGCCGAAGTGTGCGGCAAGCGACGAGCCTACCGAACCTCGTGAACCTACAAGGTAACCGTTACGTTCGCTTTCCTCAACAAGCCTTTTTGCGATTACGTACAGCACGCCGAAACCGTGCGAAATAATTGAGTTAAGTTCTCTTTCAAGTCGTGAGGCAACATATTCGGGTACGGGGTCGCCGTACAAATCCTTAGCCATAGCCCAGCATTTTTCGGTAAGTTCTTCGTCTGCACCGTCAATATGCGGCTGGAAGGTTCCAGGCGGAATGGGCGGGATATTATCCCACACCATATCGGCAATTCTGTTTGGATTGTCAATAACAAATTCCTTTGCCCTGTCGCCTGCCCACGCAAAGTCGCTGAGCATTTCGTCAGTGGTTTTAAAGTAAAGCGGAGCCTGTTCGTCGGCGTCCTCAAATCCCTTTGACGCCATAATAATAGCACGGAATTTAGAGTCTTTTTCGTCCATAAAATGAACGTCGCCTGTTGCAACAACGGGCTTGCCGAGGGTGTCGGCAAGTTCAACAACCTTTTGGTTAATCTTAATTAAATCTTCTTCGCTGTTGATGTGCTGATGTATGTCACGGTTTGAGCGAATCATAAAAGCATTGTTGCCGTTTGGCTGAATTTCGAGATAATCGTAAAACGCCGCAAGTTTAAGCAGTTCCTCGTCGCTTTCGCCACGCAGGATTGCCTGAATAATCTCGCCCTGCTCACAGGCTGAGCCAACGAGAATTCCGTCACGCTTTTTTGCAAGCATGGATTTTGGAATAAGCGGTCTTGACTTGAACGTTTTTACGTTTGAGTGCGAAATCATTTCGTACAGATTTTTTCTGCCGTACTTACGCTCCTCTTTTGGAATATCTGCGTCAAGCGAGTTGTCCTCTTTTACAAGAAGGATGATGTGGTGACGGCGGAATTCCTTGAGTTTCATATTCATAAAATCGGGATACAGGCTATCGTCAACAAGGTAGCCTTCCATACCGAGAATAAGTTTGATTCCGTTTGCCTTGGCGGCTGCGTACGCCTCGGGCAGAGCCTGAACAACGCCGTGGTCGGTAACGGCGATTGCCTTGTGACCCCACTTTGCAGCACGCTTTACGAGTTCCTTGGGGGCAGTCATTCCGTCCATATCCGACATAGTGGTATGCAGGTGGAGTTCAACACGCTTTTCCTCTGCGTTGTCCTGCTTTTCTGCCTTCTGCACTTTTTCTATAGAATTGGGACGCAGCACTGATTCGTTGGAGAACTTATCGAACTGATACGAGCCGTTGATAATAAGTGTTCCGCCCTCGCTTACGGTTTTGAGTATAGGCTCAACTACGTTGTTGCGGTCAAACACTTTAACCGTGATTGACGAGGTGTAGTCCGAAATGTCAAAGGTGAGAATCTTGGAGTCGCCACGCTTTGTGTCCTTGCACTCGCTTTTGAGAATATCGCCCCACACGGTTACAACGCCGTCGTCATACTTTACGTCGGCAATCGGTTTTGGCAGTTCACGGATATTTCTGCCGAAAACCACCTTGCGTGTGTCGGCATAAAGCGGAGTACCTTCAAGGATGGTGTGAACGGCGTTCTTTTCCTTTTCCTCTCTAATTGCCTTTTCCTGTTCCATTTTCTGCTCATAAGCGTCGTGCACAGCCTTTTCAACGTCAAAGGTTTGCACCTCCATAAATGAAACGTCAATATCTATGTCAAAAGCATCGTAAATCTGCTTTGAAATTGCCTTGTCAACAGCCTGCTTTTCGAGTATATCCTTGCCGCCGTTTTTAAGAAAAACGGTGAGTATGCCGTCTTCGACCTCAGCCTCCGCACCGTCAAAAAATCCGTTTACCATAGGATTTGCAAGACGTACGGGAGATATAATTTTTTCAATCTCACCAATGTCAAAAAGACTTTTTGGATACCTCACTTTAAGTTCGGCTTTATTCATATTAAGCCCGTCTGCAATCGACTTCTGAACACGCTCGATAACGGAGCCGTCAAGCAGTTTCTGATTGACAACCTCAATCAACGCCCTGCGTTCGTCACGGTAAATTACAAGCCTTGTAATTTCGCCGAAGCCGATTTGTGCAGCGTCGCTTTCGTTTATGTAAGATGAAAAATAATTGTAAAATTCATTCATTATAATTTGTCTATCTCTTTCATTAATTCGTCGAGGAGTTTGTCCTCGTCAACTTTGCGGAGTATCTCGCCTTTTTTGAAAATGAGTCCGCAGCCGTCGCCGCCTGCAATACCTACGTCCGCCTCTCTGGCTTCGCCGGGACCGTTTACAATGCAGCCCATTACTGCGACTTTTATAGGTTTTTTTACGTCACGCAGCCGCTCTTCAACCTGATTTGCAAGACCTACAAGGTCAATCTTCGTTCTGCCGCAGGTAGGACAGGAAATAAGGTACGGCGTGTCGTTTTTCATACCTATTGCTTTTAAAATATCGAATGCTGCGTACACTTCTTTTACAGGGTTATCGGTAAGGCTGACTCTGATTGTGTCGCCGATGCCGTGAGTGAGCAGCGAGCCGATGCCGACAGCCGATTTGATAATTCCCATACGCTCGGTGCCTGCCTCGGTAACACCGAGGTGGAGCGGATAATCGCACTTCTGATGTGCAAGTTCGTACGCCTTAATCATTGTTTTTACGTTTGAGGATTTTATTGAAATAACAATATTATTAAAATCAAACTTTTCAAGCAGCGATGCGTGATATAACGCACTTTCTACCATTGCCTCGGGAGTTGGCGAGCCGTGTTTTGCGAGTATTTCTTTTTCAAGAGAGCCTGAGTTTACGCCAATGCGTATAGGTATCTGCTTCTGATTGCATATGTCTGCAACTGCTTTTACTCTGTCCTCGCTGCCGATATTACCGGGGTTGATTCGGATTTTGTCTATTCCCCTTTCGGCTGCACCGAGGGCGAGTCGGTAATCAAAATGAATATCCGCAACAAGCGG